>NZ_JAJMPA010000001.1:2105144-2405879 GCF_020991475.1 Pedobacter sp. MC2016-14 | reverse complement strand
CCATTGATAAAGAGCCTGTAGGCAGAGTAAACATCAGGCATTACCAACGTTAACGGCCCAACCGCTTTTGGCAATACTACCGTTAATTTATAGGTACCATATCCAAATCCGGGAAGGGTTTTGCCATTTAGCACATAACCATCCCATCTAAATGGAAAATTTACGAGTTCGCTTTTTCCTTTGTCAGGCTGGTGAGGATTTAAAAATTGTTGCCAGTAAAAGAACCATTCTCCGTTAAGCGATACATCTTCAGAGAAGTCCTGCTTGCTTAGGTCTATTAGCCCATTCTTTGCAGTAGGAACCATACTTATCTCCGCCGAAAAACAAAATGACGCGCTCCAACCCAGCAGCAGCAACAGTATATAATATGCTTTTTTTATCCTCATTTAGAAATGTAAAACTCGACAAACTAATGATACCAGCGATATCAAAATTATATTTGGCTTTTGAAGTCTAAAGGTAACAGAAAAAAGAGATTAATTTAACTGTCATCTATGTTTAATTTTCTTGAACAAATCTGTTCTAAATACGGTTTTTGTTTAACCCTGGCATAGCATGAGGTAGAGCTGTACCGGTATCGGTGTAAAGAGCCACAAATGCAACAGTGCCCAAATCATTTATTTTATTTTATTTGAAATGTTTTGACAGCTCATCCGTCTATATCTTCAAAGGATTACAAATGCTTAGTTATACCATGCAAGAAGAGAAGAACAGTTACCTGCTTAAAACCATACATAAATATGGACAAGGATTACTGTCTTTTATTCGTGGAAAGGTGCGTAGTGACGATGACGCTGAGGATATTCTGCAGGATATCTGGTACAGTTTAAGTACAGTGGTAAATACTGCCCCAGTAGAGCAAACTGGTGCCTGGCTTTATAAGGTTGCCCGTAATAAGATCACAGACAAGTACCGTAAACGTTCAGAAAGTTTACTTAGTGATGTTTTTTCTGAGGATGACGATCAGGAAATGGATTACAGCTCTTTTTTGTTCCCCGATGCAAATACACCGGAAACGGAATTTCTGCGTAAGCTTTTCTGGGAACAGCTTTTTGCGGCATTAAAGGAGCTTCCTGACGAACAAAGGCAGGTATTTATATGGCAGGAACTGGAGGATGTTCCTTTTCAGGAAATTGCGGAACAAACTGGTGTAAATGTACAAACCCTGGTCTCACGAAAAAGATATGCCGTACTGCACCTGCGTAAACGGCTAAGACAATTGTATAATGAATTAACAGATTAAATAAAGAACGATGAGAAATAATTTTTTTAATAAAATAGGCAAAGGAAGATTTGTACTATTTCCTCTGATGGGAGCTGCTTTTTTAACGCTGATCAGCTATGTGGTGATGCTTTTATGGAACAATATCCTTCCTGACGTAATTCATGTGGAGCAAATTACACTATGGCAAGCAGCAGGGATTTTTATATTATGCAAACTGCTCTTTGGCTTTGGTCGCCCCGGAGGCTTTGGCAAAGACAAAATGTTCAGGCATCGTATGGCAGAAAGAATGGGAAACATGAGCCCTGAGGAGTTGGAACGCTTTAAAGACCATTTTGGAGAAGAGCGTTTTAGTCGTTTCGGAAAGTGCTTTTCGAATGCAAACCCAAAACCTAAACAGACTGAAAGCTTATGATTTCAATTTTCAAGACCAACGTTGCTTCCAGCAAAGAGGCAGAAATAATCAGTCCTTACTTAAATAAATTACTAGAAAGGCTTAACTGGACCATTGATCTCTCTGACTGCGACAGAATATTGAGAGTGGATTCCCCGGATGACAAAAATGATGAGGTCATCCGGGTGCTTAACCACAATGGCTTTTTATGTATTGAACTGGCAACTTTTTATGCAGCACCTGTCTGATTAAAATCTACTGTTCTGGTAGCCTGATATGATTTATTTTTATACATTTACCTGAAAGGAATATACACATCAGGTACGCAGGTTTCATAAGATGATTTTATCAGGGCCCGGAGCAGAATTTAATGACGAAAAAGTACTGTTACACCGCATGTCAGCTGGTGATACTAATGCATTTAGCACAATTTACAAGCTCAACAGCCCTAAAGTTTATTATTATGCCCTTAAAATCGCTAAGAATGATACGCTTGCCCAGGAAATTGTGCAAGATGTATTCATCAAAATCTGGGGCCTTGGCGAACAATTAAATAGCATTGAGAACTTTCAGGGCTACCTGCGGATAGTTACCCGCAACTACACATTAAAGGTACTAAGAAGGATAGCCATAGAATTCCAGGCCAGTAAAATGACAACGCACAATTATCAGGAAGGGCATAACGATACTGAAGAATACGTAATCTTTAAAGACTCTGAGCGAATCCTCAACGAAGCGGTTGAGAAATTACCCGCCCAACAAAAATTAGTTTATCAGCTCTGCCACCAGGAAGGGCTCAAATATGAAGAAGTTGCGGAGCGACTTAATCTTTCTAAACTTACCGTAAAGACCCATATGCAACTGGCATTACGCTTTTTACGAAACTATGTTAGTAACCACACTGACATTGCCGTACTTATCATTCTTTTAAACTTACTATCAGAGAAGAATTAAAACACGCTTTGTACCGCTCATGTAGCAAGTGCGGGCTGATTGTGTTAACTGTTTAATATATGGCATAAAAATATTTTTTGTTTTTCATTACTCCTGTCCTTCTTCCAAAGGGTCATGTAAAAAAGAGCGCAAGAAATATCCCTATGAATAAACAACTCATCTATTTATACCATCGTTATATTGAAGGTACCTGTACGCCCGAAGAGCAGGAACAATTCCTCGCACTTATTGCTGCAAAGGAGTCTGTTCCACAGGTATCTGAACTTTTAGACGATACCTGGAATAGTTTCCAAACTGATGAACAGACCTTTCCTCAAGCAGATGATATTCTCCAAAAAATATTGGCTGAACCTGAAAAGGCAGTTGTTAAAAAGATTTCCTGGTACCGGTATACTGCTGCCGCAGCTATCCTTATCGTTTTGGGCACATGGCTTTACACCTTATTTCCAAAAGACCAGCAGCAAACAGAAGACAATAACATCGCTGCAATTGTTCCCGGAACCAATAAGGCTACTTTAACATTGGCAAATGGCAAAGTGATTGCGCTTGATAACACTACCTCCGGTAAACTTGCCCAGCAATCTGGTGTTCAAATTGTGAAAACTAAAGATGGACAGCTGGTATATCAACTTACCTCAGCAGATCAAGAAACCGCAGCAAGCCCCGAGTTTTACAATACCATCAGTACTCCTGCCGGAGGCCAGTATCAGGTAAACCTTCCCGATGGGACAAAAATTTGGTTAAATGCGGCCTCTTCCATTACCTATCCAACTAGATTTGCCGGAGCAACCCGCAAAATTCGGTTGTCCGGAGAAGCTTATTTTGAGGTATCCAAAGATAAAGCACATCCTTTTATGGTTACCACGGATAAACAGGAAATTAAAGTGCTGGGCACACACTTTAACGTAAATAGTTATGTGGATGAGCAGAGTACTAAAACCACCCTTTTGGAGGGTAGCGTGCAGGTCTCTGCATTGAAAACGAAGCAGACAAGTATTTTAAAACCTGGTGAGCAAGCAGTTTTAATAAATAACAGCATGAATGTATCCACAGTGGAAACAGATGAGGCCATTGCCTGGAAAAACGGCTATTTTCAGTTTAACGAATCTAATCTTGCTAGTATAATGCGACAGATTTCCCGCTGGTACAATATTGCGGTTGTATTTGAGGGCAAATCTCCGGATGATCTTTTCCATGTTAAAATCCCAAGAAACCTGAGCCTGCCAGAGGTTCTGAAAATATTTGAAATGAATGGTATTAACTTTAAAATAGAAGGGAGAACGCTTATAGTAAAATCATAACAAACAGAGATTTTACCAGAAAAAACCGGAAGTGTTACCAGCACTTCCGGCATAAGTTCAGGTAAAATAAAAAATGAAATCGGGAAAGACCACATTAATTTATCAACCCAACACCGTAACTGAACCTAATCCTAAAAAAAGGAATCAGTATAGCTACGGCTAAACCAAACAAAAATATGAATAAAATTTTAGACCTGATAAAAGTCATGAAATTAATTATATGCTTACTAATCATTAGTTTTCAGGCCAGTGCAGTCGCCTTTAGCCAGGGCATAAGCTTGAGTGAAAAAAACGCAAGCATAGAAAGTGTGATTAAAAAAATTGAACAGCAAAGTGGCTATTCATTCTTTTATAAACTAGACCTCCTGAGAAGTAACCGCACTAAAGTAAATATCTTTATAAAAGCTGTATCTGTTGAACAGGCCTTACAACTTGCCCTGGAAAATCAACCTTTAACCTTTGTGATCGAAAAAAGGACAGTTATCATTAAATCAAAGGTAGCAACGGCAGATAGAAATAGTAATCCTGAGGCAAAAAAGCCGGTACGTGGTAAGGTGACTGATGGCAAGGCCCCACTACCTGGCGTATCAGTAAGAATTGATGGTACAAATACAGCAACAATGACAGATGCCAATGGGAATTTTGTTTTAAATCTTAATCCCGGCACCTATCATATTGTTTTCAGTTCTATTGGTTTTGAAAGCAAACGCATTGAAAAAGTAGTTATCGATGGGGATGACGTGGAGATGAGTATTGTGCTTAATCCCGCAATTGCGCAATTACAGGAGGCTATAGTTGTAGGATATAGCACTAAAAAGGCCAGTGAGATTACCGGATCTTTGCAAACGTTTAATGCAAAGCAACTGGAGGGTGTGACTACCAATAACCTGATCTCCATGCTTAAAGGTAAAGTTGCCGGGATGTACATTACAGAACCTTCAGGAGATCCCAACAACAAAGCATCTTTTGTGGTGCGCGGACAAGGTACGCTACCAATCAGCGGCAACCTTCGTGTAACCAATAACCTAAACCCATTAATTGTAGTAGACGGAATTATCTATGCAGATGTAGCATATCCAAGTGATATTGTTTCTTCAACGGATATTGAAAGCATTACTTTACTTAAAGATGCAGCTTCTACAGCGATATACGGTTCGAGGGCAAGTCAGGGTGTATTGGTCATCACCACTAAAAAAGGTGTTGCAGGCAATACACAGCTTAATATAAACAGCACCTTTGGAGTGAGCCAGCGCTATATGGGTAAAATTGAATTCATGAACTCACAGGAATTGTACGACTACCAGCGTAAAATGCTATTGAATTCTTTTGCAATTAAAAATGAGGGATTAACCCAGGACGCTTATCTGACAAAATACTTACCGCCATCTTCAGTTTTAGGTACCTATACGGACTGGAATTCTAAGCTTTACCGCGATGCACTGAACAAAACGGTAGATATGGGTTTATCTGGCGGAACAGAAAAGACAAGGTATTATTTTGGCGCCAACCGATACGATGAACAAGGTCCTTTAAAAGGGAATGACCTGCAGAGAACTAGTTTTAAATTAAACCTCGACCATAATATCACTAGTAGGTTAAGCTTAAATGCCAACATCAGTACCATATTTGATAAGGGAAACAGAAGTCCGGTTGGAGGCATTGTTGGTCTTGCGTTATTGCCATGGTTTACATTGGATAGTGACGACGGCATTCCAAAAAAGACATTGGGCGCTGATGCATTGGGCACGGTCTATCAAAATCCTTTATATGACCTGCCTTATAACAATACCACCACAAAAACCCAACAGCTATTAGGTGTCTTTTCTGCAAAATATAAAATGTTTGACTGGTTGACTTTACAATCTAATAACTCCTATAATACAACCTTTGTTAATATTGAGGATTATCAGGACCGACTTTCGCTAACAGGACTGGCAGATAAAGGTAGACTATCACTAAACAAATCGAATTCAAACTCTTTTATGACTTCAAACCTGATTACCGCGCGTAAGCAATATGGTTTACATACTATAGGTGGGCTTGGTGGTTTTGAGTACAACAAAAGCAATTCAGAATATAATGCTATAGCAGTTAAAAATATACCTACGGGTGTGAAAGTTCCTTCGGCGGCATCGGAGGTTTGGAATACTTATTCTGGAAAATCATTTCGTGGAGAACGTTTTATCAGAGGATCTTATTCGCTCTTTGCTGAAGGAAATTACAGTTACAATGAGCGTTATTTTGCAAATGCTTCTTACCGGATGGATTATTCGGCAAATTTTGGAATAGATAACCGCGATGGTCATTTTTACTCTGTAAGTGGCGCATGGCTCCTTAGTAACGAAGATTTTCTTAAAGGCAACTCGTACCTGACCAGCTTAAAATTAAGAGCAAGCTATGGAACTAGTGGAAAGGTTGCCGGAGAGGATTTTTTAACAGAAAGCTTTTACAATTTTAATTATCAGTACAGCAGTGACCCGGCAGCAATTATTAACCAGCTTGGAAACCGGCTGATCACCTGGGAACGTGCACATGTAGGCAACTTAGGAATAGATCTTTCTTTATTCGACAGGGTGACTTTAGGCGCAGATTTTTATCGGAAACGTAATACTGACCTTCTTCAAAAGGTTGGAACTTCGGCCTTGCTTGGCGTACCAAATCAGTACCAGAACATTGGGGCAATGGTAAACAAGGGAATTGAACTGGTGTTAACCAGCAAGAACCTTACCGGCAAGTTTACCTGGGAAACGGGATTAAACTTTACCTACAATACAAACAAGATTACAAAGCTATATGATGGAAAAGTGAGTTACGGAAATGCCGGAACCATTAAAGAAGGCGAAAACATAGCAAGCGTACATGCGGTTAAATGGCTGGGGGTAAATGAGCAAACAGGATTGCCTCAGTTTGAACGCTTAGAATTTGACGCGGCCACGAGTACTTATGTTAGTAAAACAGTAAACACTTATGATGCTGTTTTTGCAGGCTTAACAGGAGATGCTTCTGCAATGCAGTTTCAAGCCATTGGTAACACCACGCCTACCTATTATGGCGGTATGTTAAACACTTTTGGTTATCGTGGTTTTGAACTCTCAGTTTTATTAAATTTTGCGGCAGACTACCTTGTTTTTAACAATTCAAGAAATACTTACTTTGCTTCCGAAGGAAACAATGTACTGAAGAACAATCAGATTAAACCTGCGGCAGGGCAGGTGATTTGGGAAAATCCTGGCGACAAAGCCACCGAGCCGATGATTTATCGCAGCAGGACGGATGGAGCCGATCAACCATCATCGAGGCTTTGGGAAGATGCCAGCCACATCAGGGTGCGTAACGTAAGGTTAAGCTATGCTTTGCCATCAAAACTGATCAACAGGGCGAAACTAAACAGGGCCAATATCTTCATCAGTGGAGATAACTTATTCATCTTCACAAAAAAGAGCTTTTATGGGGTAGATCCTGAAGGCGGACTTGCGGGAGATCAGAATAATTACGGGGTAAGTGCGGGTTATGGCGCCAGTCGCAAATACCTGTTGGGTTTACAGTTAACTTTTTAATGAGCAGACAATGAAGAAGTACATACTATCCATATATATATGTTTTGCAGCAATTGTATTGTTTGGCTGTAAAAAAAACATTGATAACAACATCAGACCTTTCAATGATAAGGCCGATAAGGAACTTTTATCTACGCTTGATGGCCTTGCAACGGCAACCAATGGTAATTATTCGCTCATGGTAACACAAGCGGCCGGCGATACTCAATATGACGTAACCTGGTTCAATTTAAGTGAGCTTAAAGGGAATAACATCTTATCCGTTACCCAAGCTTATCCACAAACCAGGAATGACAGTTATATTTACAACAATTCTCCTAGCCAGGGTGTTACAGCACCGTTCTGGAGAATGTCTTACCGCATCATATTTGGCACTAATAAAGTTATAGATGCCATTTCTGAGGGTCAGGGAGCTGCTTACGATCAGCTTAAAGGAGAAAATTACTTTCTTAGGGCAATGGCTTATTTTAATTTAGCACGGGTATATGGGCGCCCGTATTATCAGGACAATGCTGTATCATTAGCAGTCCCTATATCACTGAACTCGCTGGTTGACAAAAATTACCAACCCAAACGAAATACGGTTAAGGAAGTTTATGCACAAATCATCTCAGATCTGGAAAAGGCAGCCACTTTGATGACGATCTCCAAGACCAATAACTACGCAAGTAAAGAGGTGGCCTGGGCATTGCTCTCGCGTGTTTACCTTTATATGGGAGGAACGCCTGCTGCACCACAAAATGAATACAACACCAAATCTGTAGAGTACGCGGATAAAGTGATTGCATCAAATAAATACACCTTGCTGCAGGGCACCGCTTACAGCACTTCGTTTGCCGTAGATAGTAGAACCAATAAGGAAGCTATATTCAGTTTCAGGCACGATGACGCGAATGGGAATAAGATCAATGAATTTTTGATGCTTAGGGATGTTTTTGGTAACCCTTATCAAGGAGAATACGCAGCATCACCAGACTACATGGCAATCCTGAACCAGAATTCAAGCGACCTCAGAAAAAGCTTTATTACCGTTGAGACAGATAAAAGGATTACACTTACAGATAAAAGTAGAAATTCTATTAACAAGTTTAACTTTCAGCAGCTATCTGCCCCCGGGGGATTTGATTTTAGTACCCAAACCAGAAGTGGTACACCTTACTTGCGAATTGCCGAGATGTACCTGAATAAAGCGGAAGCACTTGCGAAACTGAACAACAATACAGATGCTTTGATTGCACTTAATTTGGTTAGAACGAGATCTACGGCACCAGAATGGACAACTGCTTCACTAGCAACGGCGGGCATGACTGTTTTCCAGGCTGTTCTTAATGAGCGTAGACTGGAGTTGGCATGGGAGGGGCATTCATCCTATGATAATTTTAGGAATGGATTGCCTGTAGTGCGGAATTACACGGATTATTTTTATACCAGTCCACTCACCATTCAGGCGACGGACAAACGTGTGGTTTATCCACTTCCTCCATCAGAAATTTTATTGAACAATAACCTGGATCAAAATCCGCTGTAAAAAATTACCCGGACTGCTGGTCGGTCCGGGATTATGCTGAATTCCGTTTAAGAATAGCAAAAAACAACAAAAACAAAGCCATGAAGAAATTAGTCATTGGAATTGCCTGCTTAGCAGCCCTGAATGCTACTGCTCAAAACCGCGAGATTCAATTTAAAGAAGCAGATTGGAATAGTCAGT
Organism: Pedobacter sp. MC2016-14; assembly: GCF_020991475.1. Classification (NCBI taxonomy): domain Bacteria; kingdom Pseudomonadati; phylum Bacteroidota; class Sphingobacteriia; order Sphingobacteriales; family Sphingobacteriaceae; genus Pedobacter; species Pedobacter sp. MC2016-14. The sequence continues at coordinate 2,396,743 of NZ_JAJMPA010000001.1, read as the reverse complement.
TAATTTCGGCAAAAAAGGAAAACAAAATTATCTTTTTTGACGCCTATACGTCCTGGTGTGGTCCATGTAAAGTGATGGCAAAAGATGTATTTACGAAAGATAGCGTGGCTGATATGTTCAATCAAACCTTCTTAAACGTAAAATACGATATGGAAAAAGGCGAAGGGCCGGCGCTAAAGGAAAAATATGATGTTAAAGCATACCCTACCTACCTATTCATTAATGGGGAGGGAGAAATTGTGCATAAAATTGTAGGAAGCATGTCAGCATCCGAATTTATCACCGAATCTGCTAAAGCTTTAAAGCCGGAAAGCACTGCTTTTGGGCTGGCAAAAAAGTTTAATGCCGGTGATCATTCAGAAGCTACCTCTGTTGCATACATGGATGCCCTTGACAAGGCTTATGAGTCTGATAGAATGGGGGTAGTAGCAAAGGTTTATTTCGATGGACTTCAAGTGCGCTCGTTAACGGAAAAGAACGTATGGGACCTGGCGGTAAAATATCTAAACAACCCTTCTTCTCAGGCATTTTCGTATCTCTATGAAAATAAACCAGAACTGGAGAAAAGATATGGCGCAGATAAAGTAAATATGTATTTCCAACACACATTTATGATGTCGGTTTATGCGATTAAGCGGGCTTATGAATCAAAAACAGGCCTCAAAGAAGCGAAAGAAAATATAGAGGCTATCCGGAAATTGCTCCATAAACCGACGAACAATTCAAAGCGCTTGCTGAGCCAGTTAAACCTGATTGAGTATGCCGCATTAAACCAATGGGACAAGTTTGCAGCTGTTGTTCGTGGTGCTCTTAATGATCAGGAATTTTCCAGCAGGCACGATTTTGTGATCGGCGCAGCAAATGATATAGCAGATAAGGCACCCGCCAAAGAATACATGAACGCTTTAAATTGGGCAGACGAGATCGAAAAGGGCAATCCAAACCTTTTTACAAATATCCAACTGGCGGATCTGAGAAAAAGGATCTTCAAGAAACAGGGAAAACTTGCCGAAGCAGAAATTATGGCCAACAGGGCGCAGGATCTGCGAAAAGAGGCTGCCGAAAAAGGACAGATGACCCCACCCATGAAGAAAGATTAAAATTAACTCACATATAGAAATACAAAAAAATGATTAAAAAATGTTTAACACTGGCTGTTTCAGCCCTGTTGATGCTGAGCAGCAGCTTTGCGCAAAAAGGTAAAACGGTAACCTTTACAGGTACTGTTAAGTTTCCCGATACAGAGAATAAATATCCAATATACCTCGGGAAGTATGAGGGAGAAGGGTTTAAAAAGGCTTTTAAGGCCATTGATAGCGCAAAGTTAGATGCCAATAATAACTTTTCATTTAAAGTGCCGGCAGATAAACCTGATTTTTACCAGGTAAGGGTTTATTATTTCGACCGGATTGACTTCTGGGCAGATAAAGATAATATCCATGTTAATGTAAGAGGGATTGACACGGCAAAAATGAAAATTAAAAACCCACCATATATCTATATGGAAAATACATCTGCAGACAACGATTTGATTAATGATGTAAACCTGATTAATTACCTGAACTATCAAAATATGATTGCTGTTGGACAGGAACAGTATAAAGCAGGACTTTCTAAAGACTCTTTATGGATTGACTATATGAAAGGGGGATTTGCGCGTATGGACAAAGATTTTGATGCACGCATTAAGTATACTATTAACAAATATAAAAACCAGCCCGCAGTGCTTTACGCATTGAATGCTTTGAGCTGGAAAAGAGACGGCGAACTGTTGATGTCGACGCTTGACAATTTAACCAAAAAATTCCCCTGGCTAACCCAGGCCCAGGAGAAGAAAAAGGAAATTCTGGAGAATATGGCACAGACTGCTAAAATTGCCAACGGACAGAAAGCACCTGATTTTTCTTTTCCTGATGTAAATGGTAAGAACTTGGGGCCAAAGGATTTTAAAGGAAAATACCTGATTATTGACTTCTGGGCATCCTGGTGCGGGCCATGCAGGGCCGAAATTCCCCACATAAAGGAAGTTTACAAAAAATATAAGGACAAAGGCCTGGACATTTTATCTGTGTCTGTAGATGCTAAGCCGGCTGATTGGAAAAAAGCGATGGCTGAAGAGAAAATGGCATGGCCGCAAATCAATGCTGTAGAGTCTAAACAGGTGATGTCATCATACCTATTCAGCGGTATTCCTTATCTGGTGGTAGTTGATAAGGAAGGCAAAATCATAGAGAAAAACGTTCGTGGCGAATCTTTAGACAATGCCATGAAAAAAATATTTGGCATGTAAACAGATGAAGAGCATGAAGAATATTTTATGGTTGTTATTCCTGGTGTTAGGTTTGACAGCAACAAAGGCCAGTGCACAGATGCCGACTGCACAGCAGATTAAATGGGATGCCAATAAAGAAGTTGAATTGAGCATGGATGTCGATTCCGTTTGGGAAATCTTCCAACGACCTGAGTTGCTTAAGCGTGCATCAAACGGCTATGTTACATCCGTTGAAATTACCGATCCAAAATTTCCTGTATCCAGGAAGATCACTTTTGCAAACGGAGCCAGTAGAATGGAAAATGTAGTCCAGAATGAACGGCAAAATAAACTGATGGTCATAGAGTTTGCGAATGCATCTTTACCTAGGGGTATTAAGTCGGCCGAAATTGCGATTTTTATCAGGCTGCAGGATCCTACAACCAAGATTTTATGGAAAGCCAAGGCGACAGGTGATAGTGAAGCGAAGAAAATATTAATTGAACAACTAACTGCTGAATTTGAGAGTTATGTTGCGGGATTTAATAAAATGAGCAGGAAAGTGATACCTGCAGTAAAAATGAATTAGACAAATTCCGGTGACTATAAAGTTAAGGAAATGCACTACTAAATAGTGCATTTCCTTTTTTACAATGCCTCATACCATTCTAAAGCATAATCGGCTACCTTTTCCCAACCAGGTTCTCCGCAAATAAAATGGCTTTTTCCATCAAATATTTTGAGATCAACCCGACTGTTTGAATCCTTATAACGCCCAGCAATTGTTTTTGTGAGGCTCACTGGAAAAATATGATCGCTCCCTCCACCAATAAATAAAATTGGTGCATGGGCTTTTTTAAAGTCGATGTTTGAATAGGAATCTAAAACCAACTGTCTGCTCACCTTAAAACTTTCTGGTACCGCAAAAGTTTCAAATGCCTTTTCTTTTTCCACATCAGAGATCGTATTAAAGAATGCATAATCATACCATTTACGGCTGCCCATATAGTATTTATTAAAGGTAAAAAATCCAAAAGCCGGAAGGGCAGTTTTAAGCGTTTGAAAAGGAGGAAACACATTTTTAGGCGGCGCCCCATCAATACTTACACCTGCTACCGCTTTGCCCATCTCTATCAATTTTAACACGGCCATACCAGCCATAGAATGGCCGATAATAAAGGGCTTTTCCGGAAGGCTGTCAATTAGCTTCGCTATGTTATCCACAACGTCAATAAATCCGGTTTTAACAAGATCGGGATGTACATTTGCCCTTAATGCTGCCGGATCACCGTCGTGACCTGGATTTGCCGGTGTGTAAACCTGATAGCCTTTTTGTTCGTAATAAGTTTTCCATGCTTTCCAGGTAGCGTTGTTTACGAAATTCCCATGAATGAGTACAATTGGAGTAGATTTTGCCATGATGCTGATTTTTAGATGATGCCTAATTTAGGCATTTATTCTTTAATCAACTAATTAACAGCACTATAAAATAAAAATCACAAGCCCACACGTAACGTAAGACCTGTCATTCTGGTAGAAATTTCCGGCAGTAGGGAATAGCTTGCCTTAAATTTTTTCTTATACAGACTATTTGCCTGGTTTTGCTGTCGTTTTTTTTCAAAATACCTTGAACTGGTTACAATTCCTTTACCTATTAACGTACCCAACAAGCCACCAGCCACCATGTCTCCAACCCAATGCTTATGAGCGTCCAAATCTGCAAAAAAGACAAAAGTTACTAAACCATAAGGGATCCAATAGTTATCGAACTCCATTGCCATCACTTTAGCCACGGCATAATAAGCTGTAGCATGAAAAGAAGGAAAAGAAGTTCCATCTGGTCCGGTATTGAAGTTTAGTTTTCTAAAATGAAAAAACTCATGCGGATCTGTGGTTAAAGGTGCCCGGGGTGGAATTCCATCACTTAAATTTGGATCGGGACGTTGACGGGCAAAAGCGGCTTTTAAACCTACATGTACCAATAAATAAGAATAACCAAGCGCCTTTAATGAATTTAATGCCGCGCGTTGGCCTGTTTTATAATTGGTTGCCAATGAACCTCCATACAATGCGATAATAGAATAATTTAAATATGCATCATTACCTCTAAAAAATTGATTCCCTTTTGAACCAGGTAAGGCTGGTAGGGTATAGTCGATTTTTTTCTCTAGTTTATCCTGGTACCATTTGGTAATGGGTTTATCTGCTAATACCACCAGAGATACACCAGCCAGATAGGCCAGGTTACTTTTCCAATCCTTTTTCAAGGTATGGCCCATCTCTACAAAATCCCTTGGCGTACTAAGTATTAAAGTCTCCCAAACCTTAGTAGCCGTTTTAAACCTGCTTTGCTTTGCTACGGGAGTATCTATCTCTATGGTTGTACTATCTGCCACAATTACTGTTTTAGATGAATCTACCTGCTGTGCAGTTGCAATGATGGACAGGAATAAAAAGGGTACAATTGCTACAATTTTGTAGTTTATAGTCATAAAAAGGCTATTTTTTTCTAAAAATAGACAAAAACACGGAAACTGAAGGAAGGAATTGACATTGCGCATTAAACTATCTTACGCAAGCCTATTCGTTGAGCAGAATAAATTCCGGAAGGACCACTAAACAAATAGGCTGTAAAACAAGCCACTGCAAAGAACAAAACATATTCACTGCCAAAAAGCTCTACCCCCATTATAGTACAGGCAAGTGGCGTATTGGTTGCCCCCGCAAAAACAGCAATAAAGCCAAGTGCGGCAAACAGACTTACAGGCGCATCTAGCAAAGAAGAAAGCACATTTCCTAAAGTGGCTCCAATATAAAATAATGGTGTAACCTCACCACCTTTAAATCCGGTTCCCAAAGTTAGTGATGTATATACTGTTTTCCATAACCAGCTCCAGGTATCCGCTCCACCACTATGAAAAGCCGACGGAATGGTAACCGATCCGGGATATTCAGCATCTACACCCAGGCTTAAATAATCTGGTTTACCAAGAAGGAAAGTCAGCAGGATAATCATCAGCCCGCCCAAGACAGGAATTAACCAGGTGATTTTACATATTTTAGAAGAAAGGGCTTTGATTTCATGTACCGTAACAGAAAAAAGATAGCTGGCCAAACCAAAAAATACAGAGGCCAGGATAACTTTTCCAAGCAAAAGCAGGTTTACAGGTAAGTAGTTGGACAGAAAAAAGCTGCCTTTAGCCATAAGGTCAATAGCATAGGTAGTATGATGAATGCCCCAGGCCGATACCGTGAGGTCTCCAATTAAACTTGCAATGAGCAGGGGCAGCAAGGCATCATATTTTATTTTGCCTAATGTTAGCACTTCCATGGCAAATATAGCTCCGGTAATTGGCGTACCAAACACAGCACCAAAGCCGGCGGCAATTCCGGCCATAAGCATTGTTTTAGTATCTGCTTCATTTAGCTTAAACCAGCGCCCAAAAAGTCCGGCAAGGCTTCCTCCAATTTGTACAGCCGTACCTTCCCTCCCAGCCGAACCACCAAAAAGGTGGGTAATAACCGTAGTTACTAAAATAATGGGGGCCATTTGTGCTGGCACTCCTGCGCCGGGCTCGTGTATTTCATCCATAATCAGGTTATTTCCCTTTTCAGATGATTTCCCTACCGATTGATAAATGAAATGAATGAGTATACCTGATAGGGGTAAAAGATAAAGTAACCAGGAATGCTGAAAGCGAAAATGTATAGACCAGTTTAACAGCCATAGAAACAGGGCCACAAGACTACCTATAACAATAGCAACCGGAAGGAGCAGCAATGTCCAGCGAAATGCATATTTAAAGATTGAAAAATGTGTCGGTATAAATTTAGGGCGTGTCGTCATGTTCAATAGTTCATTTTTCATAAATCGGAAGGACACCATTTCCGTAGTACAAATGTATAAGAAAAAACCGATCGTCTTTTCTTAAATCTAATTTCCCGGATAAAGGGCTTATCTTTGCATTATGAACAATGAACCTACTTTAGGACTTGAAAAGGCAGTACTCTATATTAGAAACCTGAACAACTGCCCTCCAAGTTATTTGAATGATCCTGGCAGAAAGGATTTTTTTGAAATTGTATGGCTCAAAAATGAAGATCCGCTCCATGGAATTTCAGATCCTGCATTTCGGATTAAGGGTGACTGGGTATACTTGATTCCCCCCTACCGCGTGCATCAACTGAACAAAGCTGGAAAAAACGGAGAACTGATTTCATTTAAACGTTCTATGCTGGAAGAAGAAGATAAAGATTTCCTTCTTGATCTCTTTAGGATTTTCAATGTTCAGGGTGAATTTTCTTGCTTAAGATTAGATGAAGTATCTGCCAAAGAACTCAGTGAGATTTACCAGATCATGGTTATTGAATATTCAAAAGAAAATAATTATGAGATGATGAAAGCATTGCTAAAGGTGCTTTTGCTTAAACTCATATCGGTTAAAGAGCTTGAATTTACAGGGCATGATGTTCACCAAAAAAGGGTTTATGAATTTCTAATGCTCATTGAAAGTAATTTTTACACAACAACCAATATCGATTTTTATGCCGGCAAACTGGGCATCAGTTCTAAAAGACTAAACCAGATCTTAAAAGAAAAACTGGACAAGACCGGAACGCAAATTATCCACGACAGAATTATTCTGGAAGCGAAACGTAAGATCATCCATAGCGAGGTAACCATCAAAGAAATTGCTTTTGATTTAGGCTTTAGCGACCGCCCGTATTTTAGCAGGTTTTTTAAGAAACAAACCGGGCAGACCCCTGAAGAGTTCCAAAAAATGGCCAGAACCCATATTGAATCCAATTTGAATACACTGGTTTAAAAACCATCAGGGAACCTTTCAGATTACCAGTTCCATACCAATCCGGCCATAAAATTAATGGCGGGCGCAGCGTTAAAATAGCGGGCACCAAGGGCATTTAAATCGTTTCCAAGGCTATATTTCTGGTTCAGCAGGTTATCTGCGGCAATGTAAAGCTCTGGCAAGTACGGTTTTTTTGAAAAATAACGGGTTCCCACTTTTGCGGATAACAGATGGTAAGGCTTAGCAAATACGCTATTGGCATCATTAAGCGCAATACCCGAAGTATAATTGTGCTGCAAAAAGAGATATAATCCCTTGCTAAAGTCAGCGTGCAGATTGTTGACCAGCACACTTCTTGGTACACCGGCTACCCTATTTCCTGAATACGAGATGTTGTTTACCAAATATTCATCATAATGAAAATAAGCATAAGTGTAAATACTATTCCATTCCAGGCTTTTAATCAAGGATGAAGTATCCTTTTCAGGTATCAACAACCAGCTGGCAGCAGCTTCAATGCCTTTTTGTTTTATTCTCCCTGAATTCACAAAAAAGAAATTACCAGTCTGATCTACCTGAGAAACAACACCTTTATTTAACGCATACTGGTAAACAGAAGCATCTAAAGTCAATTTTCCTTTTAATGCAGTGATGCGGAAGCCCGCTTCAGTGTTCCAACCTTGTTCAGGTTGCAGATTGGTATACACCAGGTTATTAGCTGGGCGTACCTCGGCGGTGGTAGGTGTAGAATACCCTTTACTTACCGTGGCCCTAAACGATACTGGTTTTGATATTTCATAGTTAAAACCAAAATGTGGCATCCAAACCGGATGGAAATCAGTTTTAACTTTTGCGTCATTTCTAAAATGGTAACCGCTATTGTTACTGGAAACAGCAGCTTCAAAAACCAGGCGATTGTTCAAGTTCATTTTTCCACGAACAAATTCAAAATACTGATAGCTTAATATATTACTATATGCCTGAAGATTACCCGGCACACCACCGTTATTATCGTAGTTATAAATGTCTGAAATCAATCTTTGTCCTTCAAAACCCACATCTAATGAAAGTTGTAAACCTTCTGGCAGCCTTTTATTTTGTAAAGTAAAAAACGTTCTCATACCCAGGTTATTTTCATTCCTGTTTTCAAAATTACTGATGGCTGGATTCTTAAAATCTACATTACTGCCCCAGGCTGTAAAGCTGTGCGATAGGTATGTTGATAAATTCATTTTATGCTTGATCCCTCCAAATAACATTTTTGAATCAATCCCCGCTTTTTGCGCTAAAGCCCCAGGTAATGTTGCAGTAGCCAATCTGGCCATTTTAGGATCTGCATCATATTGCGTTTGGGAAAGTGCTCCAGGTGTACCGTAAGCCAGGTTGCTATAAAAAGCATTTATTTCTAATGACTTGTCCGGTTTGTAATTCCAACTATCCGAAACCTGCAAAAACATTCTGTGGTTATTGGTATTTTGCCGGTAACCATCAGATTTTTGATAAGATTGTTTCATACTAAAGAAATGCTTACCAGATGTTTGATTATAATGAGCTGCCTCTCCAAACAAACCAAAAGAACCACCGTACAACTTAGCACCTGCAGAAGAGGCGCGGTCTGTATTAGATTTAAGCAATACCACACCACCAGAGTTGGCACCAAACAGGCTTCCATCCGGTCCTTTTAACACCTCTACCCCGTCTATATCATTTACATTAAGCGCATTCAGATAAGTATTGCCTCCTGCATCTGTGAGCGCAAAATCGTTATAATAAATCTTAATGTTCCGCACGCCATAAGGAGAACGCACCAAACTGCCACGGATGGACAAACGATAACTCCCTGGAGAACGCTCTTCCATACGTACACCAGAAATGGTATTCATTGCCGAAACCAATGAGCTATTGCTTTGAAGCGCTATATTTTCCTTACTTAGTGTCACTACAGAGGCTGGTGTTTGCCATAAACGTTGTTCGTATAAATAGCCGTTTATTTTGATCTCTTTTAAGGCTACTATTGAATCAGCAAGTCTTGCTTTTATACTTTGTGCCTTAACATCCTGTATCCACAAAATGCACAATATTAATAAAATTGGAAGTATCAGTTTTTTCATCTGTTTTAATTCGTTTCTATTTGTGATGAAGCCATCATGATCTTAAGTATTCCACTGTGTGATTTGAAAGATCATGATGGTTTCATTTAGAATCAAATCAGCTAAAACTAGCTATTTTCAATCAAAAACCAGCGCCTATTTGAGGATCGGTAAATCCATGCCTGCCATTTTCTACCCGGCCTGCAAAATCCCGCACGAAGCCTATAGCGCCATCAACCACAATATCAAAATCATACCAGTTTTGGCTCTTACCTAAATTTAGCTTTTCCTTAACGTCATGAGTAGCCCTTACTGTTAGTTCTTTCTCAAAATTGCCGTAGCCTTTGTCCCGGATAAAGATTTTGTAATCATGCTGGGCACTTGTATTTTTTATTTGCAGGATAAGATCTCCTTCTGATGTGTAATGAACATGTATGCGTAAAGACGGATCATTAGCATTCCCCTTAAACTTTCGGCAAAAGCCATTGGGGCCATTTAAAACCAAATGATACTGACCATTTTCCACTGAATTTAAAGGCCATTGATAAACAATTTCATCGTTTCCCTTTACAGCAAAATAACGGTTACGAACAGTTTTATCAGGTGTATCAGCAGATTCATTTTCGGTATAAGAAGACACGGTAAATGGCGCCCCTACCCCTTTAGAAGCCATAGAGATCACAAAATTATCTTGTTTTGGATCTAAATATCCATCTACCTTAAATACATAAGGTAAAGCACAGGATGGACGCTGCCCCTTTTCCTGACGCGGAAAGCGATTCATTGAAAAGGTATTTTTATTCATCTCGCGTATTTCATTTTCAGTCAGCGCCTTATAATTACGGGGATAGGCTTTAAACTTTGCCTGATGAATACTGGCGATCAAGTCATCTCTCACTATTGATGTAGGAAACTTAACCTTCTCGCCATTATAGGGCCTAAAAACCGAGGTAAGATCCCCACATACTGTCCTCCGCCAATCACTAATATTACTTTCCTTTATTGTTTTAGCACTTTTCTTCTGGATAAATGTCTCCAAAAATTGCAGACAGGAAGTGTGATCAAAAACTTCAGAATTTACCCATCCACCCTTACTCCAGGGCGAAACCATTACCATCGGAACCCTAAAACCAAGTCCGATGGGGCTCTCTCTTCTTAAGTCATTTTGCCTGCCTCTGTTTATCTCATCCTCTTTAGTTACAAATTCTACGTTAGTATCTAGCCCAGGCGAACATTTCCCTGTCTCCGGACGATCTGAATGAGGAGGTACGAAAGGCGCAACATGATCAAAATATCCATCGTTTTCATCATACGTCAAAATGAAAATCGTTTTCTTCCAAACCTCAGGATTCTTAGTCAGAATATCCAATACCTCCGAAACATACCAGGCACCATACCATGGAGAATGTGGGTGATCTGAAAAATTACCAGCAGCAGCCAACCAGGAAACCATGGGTAATTTTCCCTCTTGTACGTCTTTTCTAAATTGGAACAATACATCCCCTTTGGGCACAGCTACCGCTCTGTCAATGCCGTTTTCCTGATAATTGAGGTATTCCAGTTGATGGTAATGAGGATCACCTGTATTGGTAACAAATGCATTATTGTGAATATGCTTCTCAAATTCACTTAACTTATCAAATCTTTCCTGATTCCATTCCCTACGTTCTTGAATTACTTTTTGCAGCTGCTGTGCTTTTTCTTTCAGTTCAACCTGCTGTTCTGCTGTTTCAGGCAGAGCCTTTAACCGCTCAAGTTCTTTTGTAAGCCTTTCTTCATGCCTGGCCAAAAAAGCTAAATGGGCTTTGTGCAGCCTTACATTATATTGCTTGTGAAATTCAAGATTGTTATCGGTAAAGTTGCTCAACCAATCATCGTGTTCAGCATCAAAGCCTACATCTATACTCAGTTCATTTTGATAGATTTTCCAGGAAACCCCAATCTCTTCCAATCTCTCGGGAAAAGTTTTCCAGGTTAAATCCTTAAAATTGATCTCATCATTAAACACCAGGGCCTGTGCATCTTTATGCTGTTCTTCGCGAATTGTACCGCTCCAAAAATAAGACCTGTTTGCACTGGTTCCGGTTAGTGCAGAGCAGAAATGCTGATCACAAACTGTAAAGGCATCAGCCAAAGCATAATAAAAGGGAATATCTTTCCTATCGTAAAAACCCATTGTTAGGGGCATACTGGCATAATCCGGATTCCCAGATTTTTTGCTTTCCAGCCAATTATCCATATCGCCACCATTTCTTGCATCAACCTGATTTTCCCATGAATGTGGCAAAGATTGCATCCAGGTAGCATTAGATTCCTTAATGTTAAGATTAAATGGAATATGTGTCTCCCCGGCTTTATTGGTTTGCATCCAAACCTTATTTTGGTTTGGTAAGCGCATCGCCCTGGGGTCATCAAAACCCCTTACCCCTTGAAGTGTTCCGTAGCAGTGATCAAAAGAGCGGTTTTCCTGCATTAAAAAAACAACATGCTCTGCATCCAGATAGGTTGATCCCTTTTCAGCATCAATAGCCAAAGCCTTTTGAATGGATTCAGGCAGCATTGAAAACAATCCTGCGGCTCCGGTCAATAAGCCTGCTTTCTTTATAAATTCTCTTCGGGTATCTTTAGTCATGGTAATTGCAGTGGAAGCATAAATCTATAAACACAAATTTAATACTTCCATGTTACCAGATGGTTAAGAGGCTTCTATATCTTTTAAACTATTCATTTTTTTGTAGGCCAGGAAGCCCTTAATGTCTTCAAAATGCTCCCGCACGCGTTTGTTCCCAAATTCAAATACCTTATGAGCCAAACCGTCCAGGAAATCCCGATCGTGCGAAACCAAGATCAAGGTGCCGTCAAAATCCTGCAAAGCCTCTTTAATAATGTCTTTAGTTTTCATATCCAGGTGATTGGTTGGCTCATCCAGGATCAACACATTCACTGGCTCCAATAAAAGCTTAATCATAGCCAAACGTGTTTTTTCACCCCCGGAAAGTACCTTTACCTTTTTAGTGGTATCGTCACCACTAAACATAAAAGCACCCAAAAGATCTTTAATCTTTATAGATCCATCACTCAGGGGAATTTGATCAATGGTTTCAAATACCGTTAGGTTTTCATCAAGTAGTGCTGCCTGATTTTGCGCAAAGTAGCCAATTTTAGCATTGTGACCTACTTTCATACCTCCTTCAACGTCAATCTCGCCCATTATGGCTTTGATCATGGTTGATTTACCTTCACCGTTTTTACCTACAAAAGCTACCTTTTCTCCTCTTTCAATCACCATGGATGCTTTTTCAAATACCACATGGTCACCATAAGCCTTAGTCAGCTCCTCTACCATCACCGGATACTGACCCGAACGTGGTGATGGTGGAAATTTAAGTCGCAATGCCGAAGTATCTACTTCATCAATTTCAATGACTTCAAGTTTCTCCAGCATTTTAACACGTGATTGCACCTGTAATGTTTTGGAGTAGGTACCTCTAAAACGATCTATAAACTCTTGGTTATCGGCAATAAAGCGCTGCTGTTCTTCATAAGCTTTTAGCTGGTGTACACGACGATCGGCACGCAATTGCAGGTAATGACTATATTTTGCCTTATAATCATAAATTCTGCCCATGGTAACCTCAATGGTTCGGTTGGTGATGTTATCTACAAAGGCCCTATCGTGCGAGATGACCATTACTGCTTTCGCCGAGTTGATCAGGAAATCTTCTAACCATTGGATACTTTCAATATCCATGTGATTGGTTGGCTCATCCAGCAAAATCAGATCAGGCTTTTTTAATAAAATCTTAGCCAATTCAATCCGCATACGCCATCCACCAGAAAACTCTGAGGTTTGACGGTTAAAATCTTTACGCTCAAAACCCAGGCCTTTTAATACTTTTTCAACCTCTGCATCGTAGTTAACCTCCTCTACCGAATAAAACTGTTCACTCAATTCCGATACACGCTCAATTAATTTCATGTAATCGTCGCTTTCATAATCGGTTCTAATGGTCAACTGCTCATTCAATTCGTCAAGCTCCTTTTGCATATGCTGCATCTCCTGAAAAGCCTTGGAGGTTTCTTCAAAAACAGTAACATTATCCTGAGTAAGCAAATGCTGTGGTAAATAAGCAATTACCGCCTCCTTTGGCCCGGTTACGCTTCCGGAAGTAGGCTTCGTTGCACCAGCAATTATTTTTAAAATAGTAGACTTTCCAGCACCATTTTTACCCATCAGGGCTATTTTATCATTTTCATTAATAGAAAACGTTACATCACTAAACAAGGTAGTTCCACCAAAGGAAACGGAGATATTATTTACATTAAACACAAAAAGGAGTATTAGATTAAGCCACAAAGATAAAGGAATTTTACAATGACCGTGCTGAAGCTTCCTGCCTTATAGCCCGGAATAATTTCCTGTTAAGGCTATAAAAATTTTATAAAAACAGCCAAATAAACTTTATAAAACCATAAAATCAGTCGTTTTAACTGATTTTTAGCTTTATTATGGTTGTATATTCTACAAACTTACCTTTGCACCAGAACTTAAAAACAAAGACGTTAGTTATGAAATTTTTAGTGACTGGAGGCACTGGCTTTATTGGTGCACGTATAGTAGTTAACTTATGGGAACGTAAAATACCGGTAGTGGTGGCCGATTTGAGCTTGAATATAGCCTGGGCGAAACAAATTGCGCTCCTGAAATATGATAATGATCCTGCTAAACGTACCGAACTAGAGGAACAAATAGCACAAACCTCATTTATCAATCTTGACGTATCAGATAAAGAAGCTGTAAACCAGGTTTTTTTTGACCACACGGATATTACCCACGTCATTCACCTGGCTTATCTGATGAGTGCCGAAGTAGAAGCCAATCAGCAGCGCGGTGCTTCGGTTAACATATTGGGCATGATCAATATGTTTGACATGGCAGTAGAACATAGGCTGTCACGTCTTGTCTTTGCCAGCAGCGAAACAATATATGGAGCTAACCATAGCGTATATGGTGATGAAAACTATGCGGTTAAGGAAGAGGATTTTTGCTCTCTTGAAGAGCATTTTTACACGTATGGCGTAATGAAAATGCTCAATGAATATACCGCCCAAAAATACATCAAAACGAAAGGGGTTAGCATTGCCTGTATGCGTCCGCCAATTGTATATGGAGATGGACGCATGAGGGGATCGGTGCTCTGGGCATGCGAATTTGCCACCAACCCGGCATTGGGTAAAGAGGTGAAACTGCCATTTTCTAAAAACTCCAGAGACTGCTGGATTTATGTAGACGATGTAGCGGAGCAATTTGTACGCCTTGCATTAAAGCCACAACTTAATCACTTTTCTTATAACAACGGAGGACATTCTGTTACCGCCGAGGAACTGATGCAGACGGTAAAAAGCATTGTTCCTGATGCCAAATATGAATTTGATGAGCGCGTTCCCCGTACCTCCTTGGTTGATAGATGTGACAGTTCCCGCCTGGAACATGAAATTGGCTTTGTGCCACGATCACTGAAGGATGGGCTGAAGGCACAAATTAAGGAAGCCCGAAACAGGGCGCTACAGGTAACCATTTAAAATATTTTATAAAAAACAAGATATGTCAGCATTTCGAAATACCGTAGTCGGCAGTTACCCACGTCCGGAAAAACTACAAGATACCATGAAAAGACCAGTTATGAGCAGAGATGAAGTAGATCATTACATTGACTGGGCAGTAAAAGACCAGGCCAGCCTTGGTCTGGATACCATTACCGATGGTGAAGGGTACCGGGAAAACATGTATTATTATTACCAAAAACGCATAGATGGGATCACATTTGAAGATATGCCACAGGTTACTTTTGGTACGGCTGGTTTTGGAATAGAATGCCCAAGGGTAATCGCAGAACTCAGGAACCCACGCTTTGACCTTGCCCAAAACTGGAAAATAGCACGTGATGCAGCCCCTGCAAATGTAGAAGTGAAACTAACCGTTACCGGCCCACATGTACTTTATCGTTTTAGTGTAAACGAGCGCAAAGATCTCTATCCTGATGCGCAGTCGTTGTGTCGTGCCTGGGCAAATGTTTTAAGAGAGGAGATTGCCGAAGCAATAGCGCTTGGCTGCCGACATGTACAGTTTGATGAACCTATGTGGACAGAATCGCCAGAGGAAAGCCTATGGGCTGCCGGCATTCTGGCCGAACTGATTGAGGAGCTACCTAAAAATGTACGTATAGGATTACATGTGTGTGGTGGTAACCCAAGGCGAAAAAGGGTTTACTTTACTAAATATACAGACATCGTGGAAGCTTTTAAAAGGGTGCCTGTTGATGAACTTTTACTTGAACATTGTACTTTAAGCTACAATATGCTGGAACTATTTGATCTATGGGATTTTAAAGGCGACCTTGCCATTGGTGTGATAGACCAGCGCAGTGACGAGTTGGAATCTGTGGAAGAAATACGCGAACGCTTAAAACCAGCCCTGGAATATTTTCCTGCCGAACGGTTAATATTGACAAGTGAATGCGGATTTGGTCACGTACCGATTGACATTACCCATGCAAAATTGAAACGCCTGGTTGAGGCTACTAAATTGTTATAAAAAGCGCATTAGTTGTTATACAGTCAGATCAGAAGTGATGATCTGACTGTAATGTCATTCCCATCATTTCTACTGCTTTTCAAATATGGCCGCACAAATACACCCTGTTTTTGTCGTAAATAGCCCCTACATATTCCCATCACAACCCTCATCTTTACAATCAGTCACCAAGTTAAAATATAACTATGAAAGCAATCAATCCCTGGATCAACTTTAACGGAAACGCAGAAGAAGCCTTCCATTTCTATAAATCAGTTTTTGGCGGAGAATTCACAAAGATCATTCGTTTCAAGGATTTAGCAAGCGATGAATTTCCAGTACCAGAAAAGGAAGCAGATAAAATCATGTATATTTCTTTACCTATAGGAAGAAATAATGTATTGATCGCAAATGATGTTCCCGAAATAATGGGAAGAACAAACGAAAATGAGAACCGTTCTAAGATAGCCATAAATGCAGAAAGCCGAGAGGAGGCAGAGAAAGTTTTCAACGGCCTATCGGCCGGAGGTGATGTAGAAGGGCCCATCGGCGACACTCCTTGGGGTACATACGCCGGAATGTTCAGAGACAAATACGGAATTGAATGGATTGTGGAATTTGACCCCAACGATAACGGGTAAAATTGGTGACTCCCTCAGAATTGCCATATGATAGTCACAGATGTTCCTTAGTCTAGAGTGCAATGGTATTATTCTTATTTTTGTCGATTAATTAAGAATAAGGGGGATGATAAATGCCAGTTAAGATTCCGAATAATCTGCCAGCGATTGAGCTTTTAAAGAAGGAAAATATATTTGTAATGAGTGATCTGAGAGCGGATACTCAAGATATCCGCCCAATGCGCGTGCTTATCCTTAATCTGATGCCTCTTAAGATATCTGCTGAAACGGATTTTGTTCGTTTATTATCTAACAATCCTTTACAGGTTGAAGTTGAATTTTTAAGGCTCGATTCCCACACTTCTAAAAATATATCTGAAGAACATCTGGAAATGTTCTATAAAGGTTTTGGCGAAATAAAGGGAAACTTTTATGACGGTTTGATCATTACAGGTGCTCCTGTAGAAATGCTGAAGTTCGAGGAAGTAAGCTATTGGAAGGAGATCACTCAAATCTTTGACTGGGCTAGAAAACACGTTACCTCAACGCTATATATTTGCTGGGCCTCTCAGGCTGCGCTTTATCATTTTTATGGGGTAGAAAAAAAGCCATTAAACGAGAAATTGTCCGGGGTTTTCAAGCATACTGCCACTGAAAAAGGGCACTCCTTGTTAAGAGGCTTTGATGACGAGTTCTTTATTCCTCATAGCAGACATACCACCATATTGAAATCGGATTTGGCTGATAAGGAAGGTCTTCATATCCTATCAGAATCTGCGGACGCAGGAGTAGCCATTGTATGTTCCCGGGGCGGGCGTGAATTTTATCTTACTGGTCACTCAGAATACGCTCCGCTCACCCTTCACGAGGAATATGTAAGAGACCGGGAGAAAGGTCTTGATGTACCTGTACCGAAAAACTATTACCGGGACAATAATCCGGATAATGCACCATTGGTGTGTTGGACAAGTCATGCGAATTTACTCTTCAATAATTGGCTCAACTACTTTGTTTATCAGGAAACACCTTATGATCTAGAAGACGTGGGTAAATTGGGCGAGATTGTTCAAAATGGTTAAAGAACCAGGTTAAAAGTAGAAACCCGAAGCTTCCTCGCCCAATTGTAGCAAGCCATGCGCTGCAAAATAAAATCAGGATGATTTCGTTTTCCGCACGCACCAGGTAGTCATACTTCTCAGGTTCTGAACATTAGTGGTTTTGATGGGCTCGTGAAGTTCCCCCCCAATCTTTTTAGTCAGTCGGAGCAGCATCTCCTGATTGACCAAAAAGCGTTCCGAACCATCAGGCAGAATGTACCTCCCGTTTCCGATAAACCTGACCAGTGATTCGATACCGATTTCAGAAGCCAGCCGGCAGAAAAAATATCCTCCCGGCTTGAGCACATCCCACATGGAATTCAGCATCGCTTCGAAATGCCCCAGGTTTTCTGCAAAATGTAACACCGCGCTGCTGATCACCAGGTCAAAGGTATCAGCAGCAAAAGGCAACTCCTCTACTGAAGCAACCTTAAAGTTCTCATCCGGATCAACCTGTGGGAATGACATCGACAACCTTTTTAACTGTGCGATGGCTTCCGCATTTTGATCTACGCCAAAAACATTTGCCCCGCTTTTCAACAAGTACAGCAAGTTCCTTCCAGTTCCGCAACCGGCATCTAAAATTGTGTGACACTGATCATACGTACCTTTTAGCAATTGGTCAAATAAATAAATATCAATATTTCCAAAAGTATCCTGAATGTGCTGCTTTTTCATCTGCTGGCAAAGATAGTCACATTCAGCTTACAGCGAATATCAAGGCACATTAATATTGGCGTAAACCAAAATCCAACCCATTGCCCCCACTAATCCCCAAAAAGAGTGGCCTTTCCGGCATATAGTCATTTTCACTAACTTAACCAACAATACCTCTCAAAAAATCGTATGTACCTGCAAGAAAACGTCGCCCATCAAAAAAATAAATGATCCTATTTTGCAACTAAAGGTGTAGCAAATTTGGGTTTTTATCCGTTTACAGCAAAAACCAATTATAACTCACATGACATCCATTAAAAATTTTCTATTCCTATTTATCATTCTGTTGACGGGGCTGCTTTCTTGCAAAAAAGACAAAGTTGAAAAGCCATCACATCCGCTATCCGGCGAGTGGCAACTAACAGATACCGAAGGCTACTTCACCAGGGTCATCTTCGGCGAAGGTAACAATTTCAGTTATGTAATTTCCTCAAAAGACTGGTCGATGACCACAGCAGTACTTGGCAGCTTTACCACCGACGAAAACAAACTGACAATAACCGTCAATAAAAGACTGGTACAGGAAAAAGGCAAGGAAACTATATTGGTGACCAGTGATACTCCATTTTTCGATCAGGCAACCTTTAGCATTGAAGATAAAACCCTTACACTCAATTACACCACCTATCCGGCTGATGCACCAGTGCCTACCACTTTAAAACTCACAAGGGCATTGAGTCTAAAAGATGACACACACTAGCAAGCCATAGAAAAATGATAAAATTAGCCTCATTTAAGCCAGCAGATTTCAAAAAATTAATATCCTGGATGGACAGTGAAGAATTACTGGTTCAGGTAGCGGGGCCCATATTTACGTTTCCGCTCACGGAAGAACAGCTTTTCACTTATCTGGAGGATCAAAACCGGCATGTGTTTAGAGTAGTTGATACCGGCTCAAACCAGACCATAGGTCACGCGGAAATTTACATAACAGAAGAACAGACTGCAAAGATATGCCGGATTTTGATAGGCGATCCCTCCTCCAGAGGAAAAGGACTGGGACAGGAATTGATCAGCCTGCTGGTAAATTATTCCATCAATATCCTTAAAATCCCACATATAGAGCTTAATGTTTATGACTGGAATACCAAGGCCATTAAATGTTATGAAAAAGTTGGCTTTAGGATCAACCCTGAAAAATTCAGCACCATGGAGGTGAAGGGAAATACCTGGCTGTCTTTAAATATGGTTTTTGAGGGGTTAAGGCTAGCTAAGCAGCCATAAAAAAACCGGAATCGATATTTTCGATTCCGGTTAGTACTCGGTGCCAAAATTGATAAACTCCAATTTGAGCAAGATTTAAAGAAAATTGTAGAATATCGATTGATTCGTTGGAAGTCTCTAAAAATGACGAAGTACACTAATTGTGGCTTCTTTGCCGAATAGAGATGGAATTTGAAAAGTACTTTTTTTTAAAATAATTTATTTGTTTCAAATTTTGTCGAACCAATTAAAGCATGATTTGATATTTATTTACATAAACAATATTAATTCGCTGATATTTTTTGAAAATTATATAGTGGATAAAATTTAACCATATTTAATGGAGTTTTGGTTAATCTTGTAATTCAAGTTGCTAATGGAAAATTTGCGATGGATTGTCTACTTTTAAATATTCTTTAGCAGGTTGGCCCCTCAGCGAACCTAACATTATGCTTTGTGCAATAAAGTAGTCTTCAATAGAAACTTTTCCATCGTTATCTAAATCTGCATGTACTTCAGCCATAAAATCCAATATAGAGTTTAGAATGAAGGTAAAATAGTATTTCATATGGGAAATGTGGACATATATACCCTTCTTTATTGCCGCATTGTGAACGATTTCGTTTCTGATACGATACAGACGAGTGAGATTCCACTCTAAATTTGTTGTGTGCTTATGTAAAACGTATGTAATTCTACTTGGGTCTTGCACCCAGGTTTGATAGTATCTAGCTCTAACTTTGAGTAGTTCACTGGGACTAGCAGCAACTATTGCGTCATATGTTTCATTAAGAGATAGGTAGACAAGATCATCATTATAACCCGGTATGTGTGCAGAGATTCCTAATCTTTTGATGGTCTTGTGAAGGTCATGCAAGTTGCGCTTGACATATATTAAGGAGTGGCACAAGGGATAATAGCTACGGATACGATCAATAGTTTTCTGGTCGTTTTTATTTGAAGTGAAAATATATTCTAGGCCAATCCAATAATTAAGTAATTTGGTTTCCAATTCTGGTGATTCCGTACCAGTTCTAAAGTAACGAATGGCAGAGATGATCTTATCATAACTTTCCTTTTCAATACTATTTTGTTCGATTTTCTTAATTTTATTTAAAAGTGTTTCAAATACTTGAGCATTGCTTCTTACATAGCCATCAATTTGGAAGTTACTAGGAAAAGTATCTGCTTTAGATGGATCAACTTTTCCAATTACCGCACACTTAGTGTCAATTTTGAAAGAATGACGGGTAAACCCAAGATGATAAATGTCCATGTCCTTCGAGAGTTTATTCATTGAAGTCTCTACAGCCTTAAAATAGTCGTGTGCTTTAATTTCAATGTATATCAAAAAATTCTCTTTATTATCTTCAAGATAATCAGCGACTTCAGCAGAAATAACAGGCGCAATTGTTCGACGGTATCTTTTTGTAACTAGCTCATAGCTATTGTCAATTTTTTTAAATTCGTTGAATTGAAATGAACTGCCAATTATCCTAAATATTACTGTGAAATTCTCGCTATCCTTGACTATGAGTGTTTTTAAAATATCCATTCTAGCTGAAAAAGTAAGTGCTGGATCTATGTTGCGCACAAAAGTAATTTGGAAAAAATTATTTAGGTATTGTTTTGTAAAGCCTTTATTAATTAGTTCAACAAACAAATGGTTAGCAAGTACTATTATGTTTTTTTTCATCTCTGCAAGATCATTCTGGAACTTTGGACTGTGGTCGTCCACAAGAGATGGAAAGATGGCGGTTAATCTTAGAATTTCATCAAACAATTCAGAGAGATAATGTTGATTATCTTTTAACATAAGTTTGCTTGATTGGATTAAAAGACTGTAATCCTTGGGACTAGCTTTAGATAAAGTATCTATATAATGTTTTTTACTAACTTTGATGAATTTTAAACCATGATTGTTTTCTTCAAGTGCTGCTTTAAGTTCTTTTGAGGTGGAACTGGCATAATCATTGTTTGTCAATAACCCAGAGTTGGAAGCATGACAAACGCTAATCAACTCTTCGATTAATGTCTTAGGATTATGTAACCGTAGTCTGTAGGTGTCAATTGTGAAATTGTAAAGTAATTCCAATCCCTTGTCAATAAAAAGCAGCTCAAAAGGATTTACAGGATAGTGGATAACTATATTTTGCATTTGTAAATATAATCGTATATTTTTGCATTGAAATAGAAAGAATTATTCATTTATAAAGATACAGAAAGGGGTCCGGGAATCACCTCTAGTTTTTGGAAAGTAAATCGGTTCTGCCGAATTGACCTGAAGAAGATTAAGTTTTTTTCGTTCCCCTAAGAAACTTAGGCTAACCTTCAAGGTTGGCCTTTTCATTTTCGATCTTTCGTCACTATTTTTCAAATTTCTTCTGGCTCTAAAAATTGGATTATTGAATGATATACAGATTAGGTTTAAACTTTCTATTTTACAATTGAACTTTTTCAGTTAATGGATTTATCTTTTTGTAACCATCATGTCTAAAAGGAAAAATAGCGTAAGGATCGATATGTAACACCTCTTCAATATTTGGCAAGGAGGATTCTAAAACTGTGTTAATATGAGCGTCACCAAATGAATAACCGACAATAATCAGCTTATCACAATCTTTCAAATGCTCTTTAAAATTTGAATATAATAATTTGTACATTTTATCATTTCGAATCATTTCTAGCTTATTTTCACCTGTAATGAATTGCGGAATTATCTGAGGAGTAAAATTTTGAATTACTTTTCCATTTTCGTCAATATCATTAGCGGTATGTTTTGCATGGAAATCTAATGTCTTGAAATAATCAGCTCCCTTATGGCTATTTTCCTCCCGGACATAGCGATATTGATAAAAATCTATTGAGCCATGAAGTTTTAACAAATTAAGCCTTTTTTGAAAATCACCATTAAATACTTTTAGTTTAGTTCCATTATCATCGACAAGGGTACTGCGATCAGTAGAAAATCCATCACTATAATCAATATCGTAATGCTCAAAGAGCATTTCCAATAAAAGATCATGATTTAAAGTGAAGATGTTAATCTCCACATCTTCTGCCATGAAAAAGTCCGAATATGGTTTGTATGCTGTATAAAGTTCCTCGCGGTCTGATCTAACCCATAATAAGTCTTCTATAAGATGGTAGAAACAGGAAAAAAATTCATAATCTGGAATACTCAAAAAGTCTGCGTCATCCTTTTTAAAAACCTCCGCGTACTGTTGCTGCGCACTTTGTAAGAGATCTTCATAGGTTTCTCTATCTTTTGTTTTTAAGGATAACAAGTAAAAATAGAATTTCTCATAATTAAGCTCTGCTAATCCATTTACATTCAGGTAATGTCTAATCACAAATTCAAGAAAAAAAGCAATTTCGAGTCCGCGCCAATGTATTTTGCCATTGTGTTGTTCGGCCTTGTTCGCCCAATCTGTCCATTTTGATTCACCGGAACTAAACCAAAGAATGTGATCGTATAGTGGTTGCCGCAAAAACTTATCAGAGATATCTTTAACAAGTGGCAAGCCAGCATTGTAAGAAAAACCGGCTCCTAATAAAAAACTAACTTTCATAATTAATTATATAAAAATGATGAACCTAAATTATTCAAATGTCTTTAGCTAGAAATACTATAATGCCAATAGATATTTAAGTGCTAAACATAATGTTTAAATGGGAGTATTGATGTGGTTACATTTTTACCAGCAGTAAGAACCTCACCAATCGAATCGGCGAAACGGAGTGTTACCGGTTGGCCATCAGCAAAAATACAAGCGTTATAATTCAATTTTGTTAATGCTAGAACGTCTTTACATACTTGTTCAATCGCTGCTTGACCTCGTGTTATTTCAACGACAATTGGATTTGGTGTTTCCAACCCAACTTGAGTTTGCAGCCTGGGTATAAATCCTTTAGTCCATAAGAAAGCTTTATTGGTTTCTATTTTCATTGTCATTCCTCTTGGAACGCAAAATGAATAATCTCGATATAACTTAAATTGTGAGGTGCTCTGAATACGAACCCCAATGATTTTAGATCGCCCTGCCGCCATTTCTGTAAAGCCCGTCCATTCGTCATCATCAAAAAGTGTTTTTGCATGAATAAAGACCTCTTTTGGATAATTTCCCTTCCCCAACTTTTCTTTAAACGCTTCCAATGATTGGCTGATCATATCTGCAGCATCATTTTTTGTGATGTGAAACTCTTTAGTTTCAGGATTGTACCAATCGCCAATATTACCTCGAAATACCATGCCATCGCCTGAGTCTATAAACATTTGTGCAGCACAACAGGCACTTCGATTCTGCGGATCATCATTTAGTTTCTTGTAAACCAATCCCAAATAACAAACATCTTC
Source organism: Pedobacter sp. MC2016-14 (assembly GCF_020991475.1). Lineage (NCBI taxonomy): Bacteria > Pseudomonadati > Bacteroidota > Sphingobacteriia > Sphingobacteriales > Sphingobacteriaceae > Pedobacter > Pedobacter sp. MC2016-14. The sequence goes on along the minus strand of NZ_JAJMPA010000001.1, from coordinate 2,373,026 downwards.
CCTAATGTCACCGAGACGCCAAGGGAGTCCGCCATTTTTGTAGTAAAGAGTTGTCGCTATATTCCATGCTTTTGCACTATCGAACACTCGTTGCTGATCTATTAGTTTTTCATCTTCCCATATTTCCTGATAACCAACGGTACTTTCTCGCAATATCTGAGTTACGATCTTATCGTTCAGCAATTTTGCTTTAATCTGATTGTGAAAATTCACCTCGTACTCGTAAGCCTCCTGCATTTGATTGAAAAAATCGAATAGAAACGGTTGCGATGAATTGCGTTCCTTTTTCTTTAGCCCTAAGCGGACATTTTGAGGGGATTTGGGAATTTTAGATTTAGGGCGTCCAAACTTGTATATATCATCTTGGATAATTAAGAACCAAACACTTACAGGGCGTTCTTCTTCCTTGTGATATTTTATTAGTTCGTCTGCAAACAAGTTTGATAGATTGTGCACACGCTGATGCCCATCTGAATATTGAAGATATTTATTTACCTCACTCTCCTTTACATCAATTTCGACAATATTATCAAAATTAACATGAATGCCAAAAGCAGCTTCAAGTCCAGGAAAGGAGGGCCTTGCGATATCGGCCTGCAATGATCCCACAGGTTGATGTAATTTTCGGAGATAGGATTTAAGACGGTTGCGCTGGTTAATACAACCAACGATACCAATGTTTATTTGTCCCTTAATTTTATCCCGATCGTGTGGGCCGAATAACATCAATCCATCCCTTGGATCAGCCGTCCGCTGATTGTATCCAAATGACAATTCCGGCTCATTTATGAAAAATAATTCAGGTTCTATCAACATAACTTATTCTTGCTCTTGGATAAAGTCTTCTCTTTCATCATCTATAAAAAGCTCTTGACGCTTTAAATCTTTAGGGTCAAAATACCCATAATCTGACCAAAACATTTCCAGTGACGGTTTCATCACAATGTCTGTTTCTGTACCTGTCTTTAGAATGATTTCACCTTCGCTGTCACCAAGGCTTTTAATAAAGGCAAGAAGTAAATCACGCCATTCCTCATTAAACATTCGTTTGCCCTTTTTACGCCTATGTGTATGCTGAAGATCTTTGTCATCTATTGCACCATATCCACTTTTAGTAAAGATCAAATGGCTTCTCAAATGGAAACCGAGGAATGGCGACAATGCAGGCTTTGCCGAGATTGCAAAATGCCATTTTCCAACTTCTAAATGTTTGCCAAGTAAGTTTTTTGTTTTGGGGCGGGCGTTTTCACGGTATGGAAAATCGAAGGTTACTTTAGATGTTGGTAAGCTGGTATAAGTATGATAATAGGCCATATTCTTATTTGACAAATCATACCAATACAATTGCTTGTTTTTAAAAAAGAGATGTAAGGTACGCTTAAAAAGCTTTTTAAAATGATTTTCGGCGTCGCGAAAAGACGGAAAACTTTCTTTTTCATATCCCTGGAGCAATTCGCTTATTGTAATCTCAAATACTTCATAAGGTAAAATAGAGGTATTACCGAAACTGTCAATAATTTTTGTATGAAGTCTTTTATTAAAGGTAGTAACACAATTGGCATCCTTAACCAACAAATAGTTTTCATTATCCGCAGCTACTTTATTCGCTTGTTTTTCATTTTTGTACCGCATGATGAAAAACGATTTTGGCATAGATTTGACACTCCACCAATTTGTATAATAAAGCTCCTTTTTTTCAATAATGGGGTTTTTTACAAGATAATTATTTAAATACCACTTAGCAGCTTCATCCAATTCATGAATATCTGTCACTGGGACATTATCTCTTACTAGCTTTTTTTGAAGTGCAGTTAGTCCTTCAGCCCAATTTTCATTAAAGGGTATTTGGTTAAGATCTTTTGCCCCTGGAAAAAGATTATACCCTGAATCATCCATATGCAGGATAATAAAGAAATCGTTTAGTGTTTCATTCTTAATAACATCTTTTGCAAAATCAATCTCCTTTTGAATACCTCCTTTTATTTCTTCGCTATCTGGATAACAGATATTTTTAGAATAAACCAATAAAAACTTTACTGCATTTATTTTAATAACTGATTCAATTGTTTCCCAAAAAGTTTCGCCTCCTAAAAGTTCTTTCTTATCAATCCAGACCTTATACCCTAATAACTCAAGTCTAGAAGCTAACCAAACAGTGAATTCATTATCCTCAGGAGTAGCATGACTTATAAAAATTGTATCTCTCATATTTTGGTTGGATATAGAACCCTAAAATTACATACTAAATCTATTAGTATTACGTATGTTGATAAGTATAATAGCTGTATCTTTAACAACTTGCGAACTTCAACAGTAATTTTTTATTAAATATTACAAATCATGATTACAACAACCGCAATATAACTCCTGAAAAAGCTCAACAAATCCTCGAAAAGCATGGCACTTTAGTTTCTATTGAAGAAGCTGAACGAATGCTTAGAACTATGTATGATTTTGCGACAATCGCTGCAAAGCAACTCGAAAGGGAAACCAAGGCTGCAAGCCTTAAGAAAAAGAGAAAGCCAAAAAGCATTTAGGCTCTTTGACTTTACAATTAAACTTTTGGAATTTTTCCACATTCACTGATTAATCCTTCGGCCTGTGCTTATGGGGTTTTAAATCAGGGTGTTTTTGCTTTGTCTCTGGTAAAACCTTTCTCCTTTTGTCATCTTGTCCATTATCTTTTTTAGGTTTGGGACCTGGTTTTATTGCTTGAACTTGTTCCATGATATTTTATGATTTAGTTACAGCCCAAATCTATCCAACAAAGTGTAAGATAATTTACGGATTCCCGTAGGAATGAAAAGTTCGGTAATCTTCTGCAGTACCGAAAATACTTTTTTGATGTGAAATGGTTTAAAATTCTCTGAAGCTAGAAGTTGTGATTTTTGGAAAACATGCCTAAAGCATAGGAAAACGGCATTTTGAAATTGCTCTAAAACAAGAAAAGTCCTCAATATAAATATTAAGGACTTTTCTTCGGTAATCTTCGGTAGTACCGAAGTTTTCTGTACCCAGTGCCGGAGTCGAACCGGCACGGTTTCCCACAGGTGTTTGAGACCAGCGCGTCTACCAATTCCGCCAACTGGGCATTTGCTATTAAGCGGGATGCAAATGTATAAATTCAGCCGTATATATCCAAGGCTTATTTTAAAAGATTTAGAAATAAATCAACACATTTATGCTTTCACCTGATCATCAGCACCTTCATGCAAGCGCTTTTCAACTATAAAAGGAGCAAAGGGCAATAAAGAAGCAAAGAGCACCAGGATGGTCTTCCCTATTTTCCATTTATATTCCATCCAGCACATGATAACCAGCATCACATACAATACAAAAAGTAAACCGTGCGCCCAACCTGTATATTTAACCGCCAATGGCATTCCTGCAAAATATTTAAGGGGCATAGCAATCAGCAATAGCGCCAGGTATGAAATACCTTCAGCAACAGCTATTTTTTTGAAAATGGATAGTGTATTCATAATTTAAGATTTAGCCAAAAATAAACAAAGCAAAACGGCTAAAGGAGGGAATATCTCTTTTTTACATTTTCTAAACACCTCAAAATTTAGCCCAATTAAGCATTAACCATGCGCAATTTTCTTTTCCCAAAAAGAGAAGAAGCATTAAAAACTACAACTGCGGCAAAGATGATCACATAGGCAGAAATTTGCAGAAGGCTGATCTCTTCCCGAAAAACGAAAAAAGCAAGCGCAAACGCAATAAGTGGGTTTAAATTTAACAACATTCCGGCAGTTGAGGAATTGAGCCCCTTTAGGGCATATAGGTTTAAAAAAAGCGGAATTATTGTAAAACCAATAGCAATGATCGATATGTAAAAATAGAAATCAAATGCCGTAGGCAATGTGGCGCTATATATCGGATAAAAAGGGAGCAACAACAAAGCAGCGCAAAGAAACTGACTACTTAACAAAATGAGTTTATCGAAACCTGTATTCTGCCGCTGGGCAATCAAATAAAGGGCATAAGATAACCCTATAATCAGGCTAAACACCATATCCATCAAATTACTGTAAGACAGTATAACGCAGCCCACAATACTTAAAAAGATAGCCAGCCATTGCTGCTTACTCAATTTTTCCTTCAAAATAACCCAGGCCAGTAAAGTAGTTAGAATGGGGCAAACCAGATAAGCCAACGATGTAGCTTTAACATTAATGTGGTTCATCACATAAATAAAGGAAAACCAGTTTGCCGTTAAAAGCACTCCTCCCCCAATATTTAACCACAGTACTTTACGCTTTTGAACCGACGATAAGCTTTTAAATAGAGCCACATTTTCTTTTAAAACTTTACGCTTAAACAAAAGAACGATGGCCGACATCACAACAGCACACAAAAACACGCGATAAAATAAGATATCAACCGAAGCATAAGCATGCAAAGGCTTTAATACAAGACTAAAAAAGCCCCATATCCCATAGGCTGTTAAAGCAGCAACGTAAAATCTAAGTAAAGGTTTCATATTTGTTGCCCACAAACATCGTAAAAATAATGCCATCATGAAGTCATGTTTAACGGAAGACAACTACCATCCCTTAATAAAAACATAACATAAAAAAACAGCTAAAATATCATACATTTGAGGTTATAAATACCAATTAACACCTCATGCAAAAACCTATACTATTCCAGTTCCTTGGTCTATTAATCTTTTGTAGCATCACAAATGCTGAAGCTCAAAGTAGCAATTCAATTTTTGAAATGACTGCTCCAAAACTCAAAATTAAGAACAGCCATTATAATAAATTTATCGTTCTGGACTCACGTGCAGATACTTCGTTAGGAATAGTACAAGTAGGATTGTTAAATCAAATGACCAAGGTTACCACCAGCCGTCCTTTAAAACAACAAATCGAGGATACGTTTACAGCGCTAACAGATTCATCTGCTTCATCAGGTACGCTTGTATTCCAGCTCCGTCAGCTTAATTTTACCGAAGTAACCAAAACTGCAAGTGAAACAGGATACTGCCAAATAAGGGCTAATTTATACCAAATGACTGAAGGACGTTATTTGGAACTGGAAAAGCTAGATACCCTGATTTCTTTCAATGCCATGGATGTTACCAGGCGTTTGTTCAAAAAAGGGAACGAAGTAATTACAAAATACATCGCTCAAAACCTTAGTCGCGCCCTGCCCAACAATACATTACTCAGTTACGAGGACATCCTTCAGGTAGACAGCATAGAAAAAAGCAAAATTATACTTTATACCAGCTTGCCTTTAAAAGATGGCTTTTATAAAAACTACCACTCATTTAAAAATCAGAAACCTGATTATACAAACGTAACCTGCATAACTGATCAAAGTACCATAAACATAAAGAGCATACTCGATGAGAATGGCAAAGCAGCCATGATAAATGAAAAATTTGCTGCTGTTTACCAGGGCAAACCTTATATTATCACTGAAAAGGGCATTTTGCCTTTGCAAAAAGAAGGAGACCTCTTTTACTTCACCGGATTATCTAAAGTGGGAAACAATACTGGTGCAATGCTGGCAACATCAGCTCTTTTTGGTCTGGTGGGTGCCTTAGTAGTAAACGACTTTGCCAAATATGAGTTTTTCGATATTAAGGTAGATCACCTTAACGGCTCATTTGTTCCTTTTCGTCAGGCCGACAAAGAAAAGTTTAGCAGACAGGGTAAATATGGCAAGATGCCCTCTCGTGTTTTCAAAGAAGATGACATGTATTAATCTTCTGCATTAAATAAAACTAACTCCCCGCTTCCATTTTAGCCAGGCTTTCGCGGATCCGTAACAAATACTTGTTGCGGTAATACAGATCTTTAATAACCAGCAAAGCTTGCTCCTGCTCAACAGCATCCTTACCATCAAATTCAGCAGTCAAGGCATTGAGTTCTTGTGTCAAGCCCTCTTCCACCTCGTCTATATCACGTTTTAAAGCATTAAGCTTTTCCGCATCAGGTTCAAACTGTAGCTCCATCAATGCCTCGTTCACATCCATCATCTCCATCAAAAAACTTTGTGGAAGCAGATGGTTTTCCCCCTCTACCAGCAAGCCCTTTAAAACAAGAATGTAATGCAAGCGCTTTTGCGCATCGCTCAATACTTGGTAAGCTTTATTGTTAAGTGTAGACAGCTCCAGCACCTCGTCCTGCTTTTCTATAAGCTCATTGATGTAAAAATCTGGATGGTACTTTTTACTGAGCTCGTAAAACTTTTGCTTTACGAGCTTTAAATCCGGATTAAAACTAAGTGGCAAGCCATAGAATTCAAAATAATCCATAACGGGCTACTTAAAAAATGCTTTGAAAATGTCGTTACCCAATACAAAAACCATCAGGCAAAGCAGCATTACAAAACCTACAATCTGCGCACGCTCCATAAACTTATCTCCAAGAGGTTTTCCTTTAACCATTTCAATCAACAAGAAAACCACATGGCCACCATCCAAGGCAGGAATAGGAAGTAAATTCATAAATGCCAACGCGATAGAGATAAATGCGGTAGAAGCCCAGAACCTGGCCCAAATCCACTCCCCACCATAAACCTTACGTGCAATCTCAACAGGACCAGAAAAAGCTTTATTCGGCTTAATTTTACCTGTTAACACTTTCCATATCCCTTTACCATTATCGGCAAAGGTTTTCCATGCCTGTGCAGCACCAATAGGCAAAGCCTCAAAAAAACCGTATTTGATCGTTTCTTCCTTAATCTCACTGGCATCAAACAAGATTCCGATTTTACCAGCCGTATCAACCGCAACGTTAAAATCTTTTACCTCGCCAGCTCGGTTAATTCCAAAAGCAACAGTTTTACCCTTATATTTTTGAATCTCCTGCCTTACATCTACATCGTACTTTACAGGCACAGCATTAATGGTTTCAATTTGATCACCCACTTTAAGACCGGCCTTTGCAGCAGCCAAAGTAGGCGGCACACTATCAATACGGGTAGACAATAATGGCGTGCGACTAATAAAAGCCTCTATACCCAAATCAGAAACTTTATTCAGAATGTTATCCGGAACCTTAATTTCCTGTGCTTTTCCCTCACGTAAAACAGTCAGCGTAGTATTACCCAACAATACTTTAGAACTGATCAGCTCATCAAAACGAATCACCTTCTTACCGTTTACGGCAACTACCCTATCCCCTTTTTTAAGTCCAATTTCCTGACCAATCTCTCCTGGATTAATTCCCCTGGTTACAGAACTGTTGGCAATGTAAGTTTCGCCATATTTAAACATGAGCATCCAGAATATAAAGATCCCCACTACAATATTTACAAACACCCCACCAAGCATTACTACCAATCGCTGCCAGGCTGGTTTAGAACGAAATTCCCAGTCCTGTACAGGCTGTGCCATTTGTTCCGTGTCCATAGACTCGTCAATCATACCGGCTATCTTTACATAGCCTCCCAATGGCAACCATCCTATACCGTATTCTACATCGCCCTTTTTATAGCTGAACAACTTAACGTTCCAGGCATCAAAAAACAGGTAAAATTTTTCTACTTTAATACCGAAGGCACGCGCCGCTATAAAATGTCCTAACTCGTGTAAGACTACTAATATTGATAATCCCAGCAGCAACTGGGCAGCCATAATCAGTCCGTTCATATATTATTTAATGTTTTTGTATGTTAATGTTAGATAGAAAAATTTTATTTAGTTACTAGACTTGCGGCAAATATACGTGTATGTTGGTCGGTTTCTAAATAATTATTCAGACCAGGAGCGGATACAAAAGGAATCTCCCCCATGCAATGTTCAATAACGTCGCTCATTTCCAGAAAACCTATTTTATCCTGTAAAAAAGCTTCCACCACCACCTCATTTGCAGCATTAATGATACACGGCATATTTCCCCCGCGGCGTAAAGCATCGTATGCAAGTCCCAGATTGCGGAAGTTTTCCATATCGGGCTTATAAAAACTCAGCTCAGGATAATCCATAAAATTAAACCTCGGGAATTCACTGGACGCCCGCTGCGGATAAGCCAGGGCATAATGAACAGGCAACTTCATATCAGGCAGGCCCATTTGCGCTTTCATAGAGCCGTCTTTAAATTGTGCAATAGAATGAATAATAGACTGTGGATGCACAATAACATCAATCTGATCCATTTCCAGATCAAACAACCATTTCGCTTCAATTACCTCTAGTCCCTTATTCATCAGCGAAGCAGAATCTATCGTAATCTTAGCCCCCATAACCCAGTTGGGGTGCTTTAAAGCCTGGGCCTTGGTTACACCCAATAAAAAATCCCTGTCCCGGCCCCTGAAAGGTCCACCAGATGCCGTTAAGTATATTTTTTCAATACTTTCATAATCTTCCCCTACCAGGCACTGAAAAATTGCCGAATGTTCAGAATCTACCGGAACTATGGTGACCCCGTGCTCCCTGGCAAGTTGCGTAATCAGTTCACCCGCCACCACCAATGTTTCTTTATTGGCCAGTGCAATATCCTTTTTGGCCTCAATAGCCGCAATAGTAGGCCGTAAACCCACAGCACCTACAATAGCAGTAAGTACCATTTCTGCAGCCGGAAGGCTTGCCGCTTCACACAAAGCAGCCTCCCCAGCCAGCACTTTGATGCCCGTACCAGAAAGTCCATCTTTAACCGCAGCATAATGGTTTTCATTACAGATCACTACAAGTTCTGGTCTAAACTCCAAAGCCTGGGCAACCAATAACTCTGCATTAGATTGAGCAGTAAGTGCAGCAACGGTATACAAGGCCGGATTTGCCCTGATCACCTCAAGGGCTTGTGTGCCAACAGAGCCTGTAGAGCCTAATATAGATATATTTTTCAATGTGATGTATTCGCTAATTAAATCGTAAAACTACTTAAACTATCCGCAATCTTCCTGTCGTTGGCTAAGCGGGGAACCTTATTTTGTCCACCCAGCTTACCTTCTGCACGCATATAGCTTACAAAAGCATCCTTCTGCAAAGATCGGATGATAAGAGGCTGCAATATTTTTCCTTCAATCAGGTCAAAATAATAGATGTTCTTCAATTGAAGCGCCTGGTCAACTTTCCTGCTAAAAGCCAGCAAATCTTTGGGCGGATTGGAAAATTCAACAAACCATTCATGATAAGGCAATTCGCCAGCTTCAGGACTCACCTGCGGCGCAACCGTAAATTCAGTAATACCTACCCCCTCTTCATTAGCTACGCTTAGTAAAGCATGCTCCACTTCTTCCCCAATTACGTGTTCGCCAAAAGCAGAAATGAAATGCTTAATACGACCGGTAACCAGAATTTTATAAGGATTCTTAGACACAAACTTAATGGTATCGCCAATACTATAGCCCCATAAACCCGCATTGGTATTTAAAATAAGGGCATAATTCTGGTTCAACGCCACCTCTCCAAGGCTCAATCTTGTGGGCTCATCGTTGTAATATTCATCTGCAGGAATAAACTCATAAAACATACCAGCGCTGGTTAGCAACAACAAACTTTTGTCCTGCTGACTATCCTGATAAGCAATAAAACCCTCCGAAGCTGGATAAGTCTCTATGCTATCTACCTTCCTGCCAATACTAGCCTCTATTTTTGCACGGTAAGGTTCAAAATTTACCCCGCCATACACAAACAACTGAAAATTCTTAAAAATCTCTTTGATCTTTTTACCAGCCGACTTTTCGCCAAGCTTGTCAAAATACATCTGTACCCATGGTGGTATTCCAGAAATCAGGGTCATATTTTGATCAATCGTCTCCTCAACAATAGCATCAACTTTCTGCTCCCAGTCCTCAATACAATTGGTAGCATAAGATGGCAGGCGGTTTTTTTGCAAATAAGCAGGTACCAGATTGGCAACAATACCAGATAAACGGCCAACATTAATACCGTTCTTTTTATGCATCACCGGGCTTCCTTGCAGAAAAATCATCTTACCGTTAACAAAATCAGCCCTACCCGTTTCGTGAATATAGCTCAACAGTGCATTCCTGGCTGCCTTGATATGTTCTGGCATAGACTCCTTAGAAATAGGAATATACTTGGCACCAGAAGTAGTGCCCGATGTTTTGGCAAAATAAGCAGGCTTTCCTTTCCACATTACATCGGCCTCCCCCGCAATCACACGCTCAATATATGGACGTAAAGCTTCGTAGTCCCTAACTGGAACCCGCTGCTTAAAATCTTCATAGTTCCTGATCTGCTCAAACTGGTGGTCTTTCCCAAAGGCTGTAGATGCAGCATCATTAACCAGCTGTAACAAGGTTTCCTGCTGAGCCAGCACCGCCCTCTTTTTCCATTTTTGAATCCCCCGCAGCACAAAGGCAGCAAAAGGCTTACTTAAGGCCGCTTTTAATCCCATTTCTACTTAAACCAGGTTATGAATAATATCAGGATGTTCATCTCCGTTATATTCGCTCATAATTTTACGATAAGCAACCGCAAAAAAAGCAGTTGTAAATGGTACAATAATAAATGAACTGAAGATCACTACAATCAGCGAAATGTATTGGTAATAATCGTAATCAAAAAAGAAGTTGATCAGGCGAAATCCTGTCATCACCACCACATAAAAAAAGGCAAATACAACCACCTGAACCAGCACCAGTCCCAGTAAGATAAATAGCAATTTAATGAAATTCCCCTTTGTGGTAGCCAAACTTAATTTTATCGCATCAAATGGCGTAGCGTGTTTATCAATGATAAAAAATGGAAAAAACACAATCCTGATGAAGGTGAAAAATATACTCAGGATGCCAATGGCAACCGCAATGTTTACAATGACCTCACCAGCAACGGTAAAGTTATCAATCAGCCCCTGGCTAACGGCAAACTTCAAAATCAAATCCAATATATAAAGAACAGGCATCAACAAAACACCTACTAAAAATATGCTCAGGCCAAAATAAACAGTCGCAATCAAAAAGCGGATAATCTCTGCCCTGGTCGGCAATGTTTCCACAATCAAAATATCACCGTTATCATGATCCAGCAAATGGAAAATATACTTAATAAGGCAAAGTTCAACGATGCAATAAAACATGATAAAAATCAGCATCATTACAATTTTAATCCCTACATGCAGTTCGCCCATAAAAAAGGCCATTAAAGTAGATACCGATGCGGTAATAAAAACCAGAAAACATAAGGTTGCAATAGAAAAATAATTGTCCCAGGTTACTTTCCAGGCATGTGTAATTACCTCCTTAACGGTAAAGGTACTTTCCTTTAAATAATTTATCATTGTTGTTTCAGTACTATTCTCTTAAAAAAGTCCTGCATAAAGCCCAGGCCATAAGCTGTTAATTGTATAAACGCTGCAATGATACTTAAAAATGCAACGCTGGCAGATTTATTCACTTTCCAGGAATGTAAAAATATCATCAGGAAATAAACGAGTATACCTGCATTACAAATATAAGCTAATGGTGGATATATTAGGTTTAGCAGTAAAGTAAACAAAAAACCCAGCGTAAATACTGCTGGAAAAAAATGGACCAACTTTAGTTCAGCCGGAAAGTGCTTATAAATATTGATCCTTGCCCTGCCAAAAAAATGCAACTGTTTGTAAAACTGTAAAAAACTTGTCCGGCGTTTATGATAGACTTTGGCACCCGGTATCAATCCTATTTTGTAACCACGGCTGTGTATCCTGATGCTATATTCAATATCCTCGCCCAGGCGGGTAAGTATAAATCCACCAACATTTTCCCAAACCTCCCTTGAAACGCCCATGTTAAAACTACGGGGATGAAACTGCCCGATGTGTTTGGCATTGCCCCTGATGCCACCAGTGGTAAAAGGCGAGGTCATGGCATAGCTAATGGCTTTTTGTACCGGAGTAAAGCTTTCATGCGCGGCATCCGGGCCACCGTAGGCATCCAGTTGATGCTCAAAAAGATAATCACGCACAATTTCCAGGTAGTCTTCAGGAATCAGGCAGTCCGAATCAAAGATGACAAAATAATCGCCCTTAGCCCTTTCAAAACCATAATTACGGCTAAAACCCTGGCCCTCGTTGGGCTTAAAAAAATAGTGAATGTCCAGCTTATCCGCATATTGCGCTACAATGTCCTTTGCATCCTGCACAGAACCATCTTCTATCACCAAAACCTCAAACTGCATGTAGGTTTGTTTGGTTAAGGTGTACAGCAGCTCATTAATTTCCTGGGGACGGTTATACAGTGGTATGATGACAGAGAAAAACATGATTTAGCGCAGCTCCTTTTCGATGAGGTAATTGTTTCTTTCAGGCGCATTCCTGGTTACCAGCTCGGCAACAAAGCCCGTCAAAAACAATTGCGAACCCAGAATAATAGCCACCATCGCAATGTAAAACAAAGGTTGCTCTGTAATGTCACGGTAAGGAATGGCCTGCGATATGTGATACAATTTAACAGAGATCATCCAGATGGCGATAAAAGTACCCAATAAAAAACTCAGTACGCCCATAGAACCAAAAAAGTGCATTGGACGCTTACCAAACTTGCCCACAAAAAAGATAGACAATAAATCTAAAAATCCGTTTACAAACCTGCTCAAACCAAATTTAGTAACCCCATATTTACGGGCACGGTGCTCTACCACCTGCTCACCAATTTTTTTAAAACCGGCCCATTTCGCAATCACGGGAATATAACGGTGCATTTCTCCATAAACCTCAATGGTTTTAACCACCTCGTGGCGGTAAGCCTTTAAACCACAATTAAAATCGTTAAGCTGAATACCCGACATTTTACGCGTAGCCGCATTAAACAATTTTGTAGGAATGGTTTTAGTAATTGGATCATACCGCTTCTTCTTCCAGCCAGAAATGATATCCAGCCGTTCTTCCTTTAGTCTGCGGTACAGTTCAGGAATTTCATCCGGACTATCCTGCAAATCTGCATCCATCGTAATGATCACATCACCCACAGCCGCCTCAAAGGCTACATTTAGTGCAGCAGATTTACCATAGTTCCTCCTGAATTTAATCCCCTTTACGGCAATAAATTCCTCTTTCAACCGCTCAATTACAGCCCAGGAAGTATCAGTACTCCCATCATCAACAAAAAGAATTTCATAGCTAAATCCATGAGCAGCCATCACTTTGGCAATCCATGAAGTTAGCTCCGGTAAAGACTCATCTTCATTATATAGAGGGATAACAACAGAAATATCCATGCAGGTTTAAATGTTAAGGGGTTTTTCTGATTTTACAATCGCAGCACCGATCAAGCTTACAATTAAGCCCAATACTGTGTACATAATAGCGGCACTAAAACCAATAAAAAAGGGCATATACGAGCGCATCATTTCAACAGCCCTAATTTTTTCACGGTCGCCTTTCGCAGCAGCAATAGAAATGTCCATCAATTGTGAAAATGCCGCCCGGTCTAATACCAAATAGTAAAAAACGAGTAAAATACCGATAAATAAGCCGGCATAAGCCGCCACTTTAAAACCAGCAGAAAAGGCCTCTTTAAAACTGATGTAATTATCCAGTTCTTTTTTAAATACACTTTGAACATACACAACTGCCAGAATAAAGGGAACATAAGAAGCCACTTGGGCAACTGCCTTTTCCAGCGTACTGATATCAGGATTATTGGTATCAATACCAAGCCACTTTAGCAGGTAAATAAGCACCAGAAAGTAAGCCGTATATGCGAGTGCAGTTTTAAAGGCAAGCATATTGGGCTTCTTCTCCACAGCAATAGGAAATTGCTCCATATCTCTATTTATTGGTGTTAAAGGCTGCAATTAAGGCATAAACAGCAACTTCAAATTCTTTATTCTGACTAAACTTGTCTAAATCTGCAAAGGCCTGGTCCTTACCTTCGGGCTGGTTAAAGAAACACATAAAAGGAACAAAAAGCTCCTCCATCTCTTCATTAATTTCAATCATGCCCGCATGGCTACAAATATCTTCGATACTGCTGTCTGCCAATTGCTGGTTGCTGATCAGGTCTTCATAAATTTCAAATTCATCCTGAAAATCATCTTCTTCAACCAGTAAAAATTCTTTTAGGAAATCGTCCAGCTCAGGTTTAATATTTTCATCGTGACATTCGTTGATGTACAACAACAAGTTCAGCAATTCTGTGCCCCTGTCTATCGTTTCATCCTCAATGCTCTCCCATTCCTCGGACTCCAGGTAATCTTCATTTTGTAATTTCACATCACTGGCAAAGAAATTGATCATCAGCAAATCAAAATATACTTCCCGAAGTTCCTCAAAACGACCATGATCATCAAATACAGCATCAAATGCTGCAATTTTATCCATGAAGTCTTCATGTTCAGAATTAAAAACATCAAACAATTCTTGTTGAACTGCAGTAACGTCTTCCTTAATTTGTAATGCAAATTTATCTAATGACGCACTCAGCGCACGCTGTACTTTATGATCCATATATTTTAAATTGTTGATGATTATATACCAGTTTAACCTTGCCCTTAAGGGTTTTGTTTAACAATGGCGAATTACTTGATTTTGATTGATTAACAGCTGCCGTGTATACCCATTCTTCAGCAGGATTAAATACGGTGAAATTAGCCGTGCTGCCCTCTTCAATTACCGGAACCGGAAGGTTTAAGATCTTTCTTGGCGCGATAGAAAGTTTAGCCGCAATTTGCTGCGCATCCAGGCCTGCCTTAAGCAACAAAGGAAGTGCGGTTTGCAAAGCGATGATTCCATAAGCAGCAATTTCAAATTCCACGGCCTTAAATTCTATTTCATGCGGGCGGTGCTGCGCACTAACTGCATCAATTGTGCCATCCTTTAAACCTGCAAGTAATGCTTTCGCATCAGATTTGCCACGCAAAGGAGGTTTTACTTTATAATTACTGTCAAAGTCATTCAGCAGCTCTTCCGTAAAAACCAGATGGTGTGCCGCTACATCGCAGCTAATTTTTACCCCATCTTTTTTAGCTTTCTTAATCAGGCTTACCGCTCCCGCAGTAGAAATGGTATTGATGTGGATAGGCGCATCATGATAAGTGGCCAAAAAGATATCTCTGGAAATGTGCATCTCCTCTGCCAATGCAGGCATGCCCTTCATGCCCAGCAATACACTGGTAGCACTTTCATTAACCTGTGCTTTACCTGCCATAGATTTATTTTCCGGATACACCATCAACAAACCATCAAAGCCTTTTGCATATTGTAAGGCCCGGCTCATAAAACCATCGTCGGCAATAGCCTTGTTCCCGTCAGAAAATGCTACTGCTCCCGCCTGCTGCATATCATACAACTCGGCAAGTTCTTTTCCTTCCAAATCTCTGCTTAGTGCACCTATGGGATGTACATCAACCAGGTTATTTTTAGCTTTATTGATGATGTAGGCAACTTCAGCTTTAGAATGGATAACCGGATAGGTATGTGGTAAAACTGCCAGCCCGGTAAAACCACCGGCTGTAGCTGCAGCCGTGGCCGACTCGATATCTTCCTTAGTTTCAAATCCCGGATCTCCTACAACGCAATTGAGGTCAAAGAAACCCGGTGACAAATAACAACCCTTGCCGTCAAAAACTTCCTCTCCTTTTAAGGGAGTAAGTTGATCAGAAACTGCAGTGATTTTTCCCCCTACTACTCGTACATCACATATTTTTTGATTGAAACTGCTGTTAGGGTCTGCTATCGTTACATTGCTGAGGAGAAGATTCATGAATTTGATATTGTTTTAGTTTTGTTATAAAATCGGATCAGAAGTATTTCCAGGCCTAAAAAAACAGCACACAAAATTAGACAAAGTTTCCATAATTCAGTGCTGTTATTTTTTGCCGCTGTGGCCGTAGCCAGACTGTCGCTTTTCGTATCATAAAAACCGACATCTTGCTTAGGAAATAAATTTTTTAAGGTTTGTGCTGAAGCATATTTCATGTCAGATTCTGCCCTGCTGGTATTAAAGGCAAAAACAGCCATTGTAGCCTCTGCCTTTTTTAGTTTATAAAAACCAGGTTGTTTAACCTGATCAGCAATATACAGTGAGGTATTTCCGGGTTGCTGCCTTAATTCAGGAATAGCATCCATACCATTGCCACTTAGTTTTAGAGATTGGTTGGCGTTAAGAGTAATCTTGTTACTTTGCAACAATTCATCTTTGCCTAAGGTATAATACAAGGACCGCGTTCCCGCACTGCCAAAAGCAATCTTGTACAAGAGCGGCACAAAAACAGGATGCATAGGCAGGTTACTGTCTTTTACGTTCAAAGCGGTAGCACATAAAAAGACTTTACCAGTCCAGGCACTAAATTGTGCAAAAAACAGCTTTTTCAGCGGTAGTTGCAAAATATTCAATTGATCTGCCTTTTGTTGCTCAACATATTCAAAATAACGGTTTACCTTCGGTAAGTCTATTGTTTTGGGAAGCTCCTCAAAAACGTCCTTAAAAACCTCATGTTTCAGATCAATAGCATTCACCATCACAGGGGCAGTCGTTAATTTAGAAACAGCAGGTAAGCCTAAAGTCTTCAAAAAGCTGCTGTACAAATTTTGGTCCCCGTCCAAATCCGGAAAAACAACTACCGTACCTCCATTCTTTAAATACGTACTCAATTCTTGCGCAAGACCAGATGAAGGTGTAGTCAAGCCATTTAGCACAATCAGCGGAAATGAAGAAAATGTGGTGTACCCAATATTAGATTCCGGCATTTGCGTCAGACTGAAATAAGCATCCGCAGAAAAAAGCGATTTTATATATGGCCCCGATTCTTTCCCGTCAATACTCAATACATTCATGTGCTCTGCCACCTCAAAGGTAAAAAAGAGCTGATCATCAAAGGTTACAGGAAAATCTTTCAAACTAAGTTGCCCCTCCTGCCATCCCGCCTGCAAATTGCTAAACAGCAAGGTATCTTTTACCGAACCGAACGCAGGAATATCCAATGTCCTTACCGCACGCTCCTTGCCATTTAAAACGAGTTTTACAGGAATACCTTTGGCTTCCTGACCCGTGTAGTTTTTCAACTGAACGACCAAACGTTCTGTTTCAGCCACTTTATGCAGGGGAGATAAAAACCATACACTATCTATTGCCACGTTGGGCAGTACGTTGGCATGGAGTTTAACTAGAGAAGTCCTGATTTCAGGATTACTTTCAATTTGGTCATGCCCGCTAAAACTCTCCTGAAAATCGGAAATGATATAGTTGAACCGGTTGTTGCCAGTAGAACCAGCATTAGACTGCCTGTTAAGCACCTGTTGCAAATTTCTTGTTGCTGATGAAATCTTAACCTCATCCAGCAGTTTTATAAATTCAGCAGCACTAACGGCACGTTGATGTCTGCCTTCAAAATCATTTGTCGTTAATTGAAACCTGTCGTTTACACCAAAACCTTTTACCAGCTCTTTTGCCCTTCTTTTGGCCTCATCCAAAAGGCTCCCCTCTTTATTCACAGCTTCCATACTGTAAGAGTTATCAATATAAATACCTACTACAGTATTTAGTTTTGCATCAATAGCGCCGTCAGCAGGAAAGTAAGGGCGTGCAAAAGCAAGTACCAAAAAGACAACAGACAAGATGCGGCTAGCCAAAATCAAATAATGTTTCAGCTGCGCACGGGATGAACTTTGTGCTTCAACCTCTTTTAAAAACTGTACATTACTAAAATATACTTTCTTAAACTTACGGAAATTAAACAGGTGAATGACAATGGGTATGGCGACGGCCAGCAGTGCAAAAAGAAAACCTGGATAGAGGAAATTCATTAAAAACCAAAGTTAGAGAAATTTTTGCAATTTACTCCAAAGGATTTCGTCCAAACCATAGATGTCCGGTCTAAACTCTATATGGCCGTTTTGAAACCATGCAGTGTGGTAATTAATCAATAAGGATACCGTAGGCTTTACAGAAAACCATTTTGGCTTTAACTGAAAAACGTTTACCGTATCTGCTTTTTTCTCTAATTTCTTTTGGTAAATGGCCATTTTGGTGGTGTCTAACGGCGGAAGGTTAATTTCCATCCTCAGCTTATCGTATTGAAATTTGTCGCCCAGCAAAAGTTCTGCAAATTCAAGGGGCTTTTCTACACGCACACAACCATGGCTAATGGCCCGGTTTTTTAAATTAAAAGCATATTTATTATTGGTATCGTGCAGATAGATGCTGGTACCGCTTTCAAACATAAACTTAAATTTGCCCATCGCGTTCCCATCTCCAGCACCTTGCTTAAACTGAAAAGGTAATTTTTGCCTCGGATATTTAGCCCATTGAATGGTATCCGGATCGTTGACTAATTTACCTTTATGATACACCCTCATGTTATTATTAGACAAATAGTAAGGATCTTTTAAAGCCTGGTAATAAATTTCGCTTTGCGCGATGCTCGCCGGAATATTCCAGATCGGATTTACCTGGATGGCATTGAGCTTACTAAAAAGAATAGGTGTTTCGTGATTTTTAGGTTTATCATCAAGATTGCCTGTTTTTAAAAATGTAGCAATCTTTGCTTGGTAATCCTGTTCCCGCTTTCCGCCCACACAAACTTTCATTTGAATTAACGTATCTGCTTCGTTCATCCATACCAGGGAAAAATCAGGAATATTTACCTGTACATATACAGGCCCGGTTTCCGGAAGTTTCCAGCGCAACCGCTCCAGGTTTATTTTAACTGTTTTTATAGCCTGCTCATCTTTTACAGTCGCCCCTTCATAAGCAGCCAATGCAGCTTGCAGTGCTAAATACTGACTGGATTTTGGCTGAATAGCAGATAATAAAGCAGCCAGGTCTTTAGTATCCAGCAACTTTTTAATGCTATTACTGTCGGGTCTTTTCACCTTAATGTAGTACCTGCTTAGTAATCCCCTGGGGTTGATGCAGCCAAAGTAGATGAAATTATGGTATTTTAAGGCCGACTCAGCACTTCTGATTTCAAGATCAGCCAACACAGGATAGAGTTCTTCAACAGTTTTAAATTTGTTGGCATCAAGTGCAGACAGCAGCCTGCTGAGGTCCTTTAAGCCAAAAATTTCAGGATTAAAACCGTGTTCTCGGCTTTTGCCAATATAACTTTTTAGCGTATCTAAGCCCCCGTTAACATAAAAACGAGTCACAAATGCCGGTTGCTGCTGTATACTTTCGTAGTAAAATTTTAATGTTAAAGGATTGGTTAGTTCAGTTTTCTGAGCTTCCAGCCTGCCGATAAACACTTTGTTATAAGCCGCTGTATCAAACTTTTTATAGAGCTTGTTGTCAAAATGCTTTGCCAGCACTAGCCCTATTTCCGGTGTCTCTTTAAACCAATCACAAGATTGAATTAGCAAGCACAATGCAATAACGATAAGAAAGGGAACTTTTAAAATGTTCTTCAAAGCGAAAATAATTTAGGCAAAAATACGGCTTTACAAACGTTCATGAGCAATAAAGTCAAATTAACCGTTACAGCTGTTTTAGCAATCATTGATCAGCCTTGATTAACTTCTACGTCAAAATTACCCGACTGTTTAGCAAGTTCAGTAATCCATTTCGCAACAATTGGCCCCTTTCTACCAGGTCGTACGGTAGAACTGATGATTTCAATTTATCCATGATCTTTATTTCACAAATAAACAAGGATCTGACGAAATGGTTTGTAATCGATAATGTACGCATGCAACAATGTCTCGTCCTGGATAGGCTATACATCTTGTGTGCTACATTAATAGAGTTTTACTTTAAGCTATTGTAATTTCACCCAAATACGTATTTGATGAAGATAGACTACCGTTAGCAGAAAAAAAGGTGAGGTAGCAATGAACCGAATGCCCGGCAAAAGATTCAGGCAACATCATCCTGGCCTGACAGTCGCCTCTCAATGCAGCTTGCCTTAAGTAGATAAATGATTTTTTTTCAGGGCAGTAAATAACCATGATTGCTTCATCATTTTCATTACAAAGCGGGGTGAAAGGGCCGTTTGTCCATTTGAAATCAATTGTTTTGCTTTCAAATGATTCCGCAACAGGGCTCCATGCACAAAAAAGATCACCCTTTGTAAATAGCAATTTTGGAAAATCTACCTTGTAGGCAGGTGCAATACCTGCGACTGCGCAACTCATGTTATAAGACAAGGCAGAATTCATCGGCGTCTTTTTATCACCATTTTTAAACCCTTTTACAACCAATTGGTTGATCGCCAATAAAAAATTTCTTAACAAGGCCATTTTCCCCTGTTGCTTTAACTGATTGTCACTAAATGGTACTATTCTTTCCTTGGGCAGACTCCTCATATAAGGGATTCCGCACCAGCTTGCACCGACTGCTGTACCAATCTTCCCCGAGAATGGGCCATTGATTCCTTCTGAATATTTTGCCATATCTATTTGTTTTTTAAATGTTTAACAATAGCACAAAATTATAGGATGTAGTAGATCTTTGCAAACGATTTGAAAAAATTGGCGGTATTTGTGGGTATTTGTCGGCATTTTGATAACTTTTGATCACTTTTGATAATTTTTGATAGTCATTAGATCCATTTAAAGGAAGCAATTTGAGCTCCTCCGGAACTTCGCCTCACTCTAAACACATTTCAGACACGTTTCCTTCACAAAACGGGTACTTTTTGTGAAGAAGAAGTGTCGGAAGAGTGTGCAAAGTGTGAAGAAATCCCGGATCAGCCCAAAAGCTTGTATTTTTATGCCTCTTTTGTGGTATTTTTATGTCGAAAGCGGATAATATTGCAGCTGGCCTATCTCCTTTCAATCCAGAAAGTGTTGCCCTTGATGCCGGGCGCATGATGTTAAAGCGTATCCAGGAATTGTAGCTCAGCAAGCTGATTTTGCGATTGAAACTACTCTTGCAACAAAAAGTTATGTTTCGTTAATTAAGCAAGCGCAAGCATTAGGCTACAGGGTGAGTCTTTTATATTTTTGGCTAAGTTCACCCAAAGTTGCCATTGAGCGGGTTGCTAAACGAGTAAGTAAAGGTGGCCATCACATCCCTTCGGAAACCATAGAACTTCGCTATCATCGAGGAATTTCGAATTTATATACACGCTACATGTCTATTTGTGATGAATGGACAGTTGTAAACAATATGAATCTTATTCCAGAAGTTATTGCTAAAAGTGATTCCTTTGGAAAATCAATTATTAATACCGAAATTTGGGACACTATCTTTAAACATCAATAGCATGAAAATAACTGAGTCTTTAATTCAAAATGGAACTTTTACTGAGAAGGTAATGCTTGGATTGAATATCGCCTTGCGGAAGATGACTGAAGAAGCTGCTTTAAATAACGAAAGTTTGGTTATTGGCGACAAAGATGGTAACGTAAAATCAGTTCCCGCTAAAGAACTGCTTAAAACTCTTCCAAAGTAGAGGTAAAATATGGGCAGCTTATTTTAGTTAGCCTAAGCTACCCATATTGCTTATTGCGCCAGATTAAAGCTGATGGGAATATTGTACTTAACACGTACCGGTCTGCCGTTTTGAATACCCGGAATCCAACGTGGGCTAGATTTTAACACCCGCATGGCTTCTTCATCTGTACCACCACCAAGTTTTCTATCAACTTTTATATCCGTCAATTCTCCATTTTTTTCAATGATAAAGGAAAGAAACACCTTGCCTTGCAAACCAATTTCTTGTGCGGCGGCAGGATATCTTACGGTTTTTTGAAGGTAAGCATAAAATTTCTGCATGCCACCAGGAAAGTCAGGTTGTGTCTCTAAAGCCTCAAATGGTACAAGATTATCACTCGTCCCTGTGGCTGCTGCAGCATTGTGACTAATACCTGTAGCGCCAGTGATCACAATTTCTCCATCATCTACACCGGCTATAGTTTTTAAACCCGGATTGGCATCTTTTAAATCTTTAACATCGGGCGCAACATCATCGGTTACTTTCGCATCTTCAACAACAATTGGTGGCGGAAACTTAATCTGGTTTTCTTTTGGTGCAGGCGGACTTACCGGTAGTGGCGGAGGTGCAATGGGATCTACTGCCGGAGGTGGGGCAATTTCTATAACAGTTGGGTCCTTAAAAGTTTCTATTGGCTCCGGCCCTTTAATCATAGCAATGATTTTTGGTGATACAAACAGCAGCACAAATACCACCGAAGTAAAAAACAAGGCTTTTGTGGTATTGCCAGAGCTTTCCTGGCGAAGCTGATACGCTCCATAACTTTTGTTTTTCTGATTGAACACAACGTCCAACCATTCTTTTCTGTGTAAATCAATCTTTGAGTCTAACATGGTTTTAATTTTTAGCTTAAAATATAAATTGTGAGACCCGGCCAGGTTTACTATAATGATGTTGGCAGGTTAAACATTCCATAACCAATACTCAAATTTGTTTTTTAACCAGTTTATTTTGGATTTATTAAATCGATTTATATATTTGCGCTTCCTCAATAAACATTGCTTTGTTGAATAAGGAATAAAAATATGAACAAACACTTGATCCATAGCTTACATTTGCACCATCGCCAGTTGGCGATGTATATGTAATGTTTTGTACTTCAAGACTTGTTTCCGACCTTTTTATTTTCTTATTTATTTTAAACTCAGCAATTGAAAACACTCAAAATAGCTATCCAGAAATCGGGTAGATTAAACGAAAAATCAGTAGAAATTCTTAAAAAATGTGGTTTGTCTTTTGAAAACTACAAAAGTTCCCTTATCTCTTCCGTAACTAATTTTCCATTGGAAATCCTCTTTTTAAGAGATGATGATATTCCGGAATATGTTCAGGATGGTATCGCAGATTTAGGAATTGTTGGTGAAAATGTAATCACCGAAACAGGTGCCCAGGTTACCTATTTACAGAAATTAGGTTTCGGAAAATGCACGCTTAAAATTGCCATTCCTAACGACAGCAACATCACCGAAATTGCACAATTGGAAGGCAAGGCTATCGCTACTTCTTACCCTGTAATTTTAGAAAAATACCTCAAAGAAAATAACGTAAATGCGCAGGTCCGGATGATCTCCGGCTCGGTTGAAATTGGTCCGGGTTTAGGATTGAGTGATGCGATTTGCGACATCGTTTCTACAGGAGGAACTTTAAAAAGCAACGGACTAAAACCATTTGCTGAAGTTATGAAATCTGAGGCTGTAATTATTGGCAGCGAAGGGTCAGAACTGAACCCTGAAGTACAGGAACTCATTCAGAGAATCCGCTCTGTACTGAAAGCAAATGAGACCAAATATGTGGTGCTAAATGTTGCCAAAACCAATCTTGAAAAAATTGTAAATTTACTGCCAGGTGTAAAAAGCCCTACTGTTGTTCCGCTGTTTGATGAGGACTGGGTTGCGGTTCATTCTGTAATTGCAGAGCACGACTTCTGGGAAAAGATCAACAGTCTTAAAGCAGCCGGAGCTGAAGGCATTGTGGTGATGCCGATTGAGAAAATCATCACCTGAGCGTATTAACCAATAGTTAATTACAAAATATAACAAATTGAAAATCTACACATATACCAACTTATCTAAACAAGAGATTGAGCAATTGAGTTTAAGACACCTGGAAGATGATGCCAGCATTGAGCAAAGGGTAAAAGCGATTGTAAATACAGTGAAGCAGGATGGGGACAAGGCCTTGTTCAGCTACGCCAGTGAATTTGATAAGGTGGAACTGGATTCACTTTTTATAGAGAAAGCTGAAATTGATGCCATCGCAAACACCATCCCTGATGATGCAAAAAAAGCGATAGATATTGCTTACAGCAACATTAAAACTTTTCATGCCGCACAAAAACAGACAGAAGAAAAGGTAGAAACTATGCCTGGTGTATCCTGCTGGCGGGAAACCCGGGCCATTGAGCGCGTTGGCTTATACATTCCGGGAGGTACAGCAGTATTGCCTAGTACTTTTTTGATGTTGGGCATACCAGCAGTACTGGCCGGATGCCAGGAAATTGTAGTTTGCTCACCCCCTCAAAAAGACGGCAAAACAAACTGTTATTTGGCTTATTGTGCCCAATTGCTGGGAATAGATCGGATTTACCTGATTGGTGGCGCTCAGGCCATCGCAGCTATGGCATACGGCACAGCAAGCGTACCGAAGGTATACAAGATCTTCGGGCCGGGAAACCGATACGTTACCCAGGCTAAGCAATTGATCCAGTCTACCACCATGACAGCGATAGATATGCCGGCAGGCCCATCAGAGGTTTTAGTGCTCGCTGATGAGACTGCCAATCCGTCATACGTCGCATCCGACCTGCTTGCTCAGGCTGAACATGGCGTTGATAGTCAGGCTATCCTCGTTGCCACCTCAACACAAATTATAGCTCAGGTTTTAAAAGAACTGGACATTCAGCTGAATGCCTTGCCAAGGAAGGCTCTTGCCGCTGAGGCTATCGCCAATTCCTATGCTGTATTGGTGGATAACCTGGCCGATGGCATGGAATACAGCAACGTCTACGGACCCGAGCACCTGATTCTGGCTACAACGGAGTACGAGCAACTTATTCCCCTGATTCACAACGCTGGTTCTGTGTTTTTGGGCAATTTAACGCCTGAAAGCGCAGGAGATTATGCTTCCGGAACTAACCATACCCTACCCACAAGTGGCTTTGCAAAAGCGTATTCAGGTGTTTCACTTGATTCTTTTGTAAAAAAGATCACTTTCCAGCACATCAGTAGCAGTGGTTTAGCTAATATTGGCCCCACTGTTGAAGTACTTGCCGCTGCAGAAGGCCTGCAGGCGCACAAAAATGCAATCACCATTCGTTTAAATTCCTAATGATAGACATTAACAGTTTACAACGCGAAAACATAAAAAACCTTAGCCCCTACTCTACCGCACGTGATGAATACAAGGGACAAGCAAGCGTATTTTTAGATGCCAATGAAAACAGTTTTGGTTCTCCGCTGGACCATGCTTACAACAGATATCCTGATCCATTGCAGCTGGACCTTAAAGATGCCATCAGCAAAATCAAGGGTGTGCCCATAGAAAATACCTTCCTTGGAAACGGAAGCGATGAAGCGATAGATTTGTTGTACCGTGCTTTTTGTGAGCCCGGAAAAGACAACGTAATTATCCTTCCGCCAACTTACGGAATGTATGAAGTTTCGGCGAATATCAACAACGTTGAAATCCGAAAAGTGAACCTGCTGCCGAGCTTCCAGCTAGACCTGCAGGGCATTGCCGAAGCGATAGATGAACGCACAAAACTCATCTTCATTTGCTCGCCAAATAACCCTACCGGAAACTCCATCAACCGCAGCGATATTGAAACCATTCTGGCCAACTTTAAAGGCATCGTGGTGATTGATGAAGCGTACATCAATTATGCAAAACAGAAGACTTTTATTCAAGAGCTAACGGAGTATCCGAACCTCGTTATCCTGCAAACTTTTTCTAAAGCCTGGGGACTCGCCGCACTACGTTTAGGCATGGCTTTTTCTGGTCGCCCGGTTATTGACATTCTTAACAAAGTGAAGCCGCCTTACAACATCAACCAGGCTACTCAGGATTTAGCTTTGAAGGCCCTTGAAAATTTAGAGCAGGTAAACGAATGGATTAAAATTACCGTGAGTGAAAGAGCTAAATTAACTGAAGATTTATTGGGCCTTGCCAGCGTAAAAAAAGTCTATCCTTCAGATGCTAATTTTATTTTGGTGAAAGTGGATGACGCTGCTCACCTGTACAA
Organism: Pedobacter sp. MC2016-14; assembly: GCF_020991475.1. NCBI lineage: Bacteria > Pseudomonadati > Bacteroidota > Sphingobacteriia > Sphingobacteriales > Sphingobacteriaceae > Pedobacter > Pedobacter sp. MC2016-14. Next base: position 2,347,503 of record NZ_JAJMPA010000001.1, on the reverse strand, counting down.
TTCTTTGGTGGACCAGGGTATCATTACGCGTGACCGCTCTAAGGTGACCTTGTGCGAAGGATGTCTACGCGTTACAGTAGGAACACCAGATGAAAATGAAACTTTACTAGAAGCCTTAAAATTACTTTCTAACGCATAACCTTGCCAAAATGAAGAAAATACTTTTTATAGACCGAGACGGCACACTGATTACAGAACCAGAAGACGAACAAATAGATTCCTTTGCCAAGCTGGTCTTCTACCCTATGTCGTTATACTACCTCTCAAAAATTGCCCGCGAGCTGGATTTTGAATTGGTGATGGTTACCAATCAGGATGGACTGGGCACAGATTCGCACCCTGAACCTAACTTTTGGCCAGTACACAATTTTATCCTGGATACGTTTGCCGGTGAGGGGGTTAAGTTTAGCGAAGTAATTATTGACCGCACTTTTGCCCATGAGAATGCACCTACACGTAAACCCAATACAGGTTTATTACAACATTTTTTAACAGGTGAATATGATCTTGAAAACTCATTTGTAATCGGCGACCGCATCAATGATGTAATCCTGGCAAAAAACCTGAATGCAAAAGCCATCTGGCTGCGCAACAATGACCTGTTGGGCGCCAACGAACTGCTGGAAAAGGTAGAAGCGGTAACAGACATTATTGCTTTGGAAACGACAAAATGGGAAGACATTTACACCTTTCTGAGGGCTGGAAGTCGCGTGGTAACACACGAACGCAATACCAACGAAACCAAAATCAGCATTAAAATTGATCTTGATGGTACCGGAAAAGCAGAGATCTCTACAGGCCTCAACTTTTTTGACCATATGCTGGATCAAATTGCACGTCATGGCAGCATTGACTTAAAGGTCATCACCAAAGGCGATTTACACATTGATGAACACCATACAGTTGAAGATACCGGAATTGCACTTGGAGAAGCTTTTGCTAAAGCCATAGGCAACAAATTAGGTCTGGAACGTTATGGCTTTTGCCTGCCAATGGACGACTGCCTTGCGCAGGCGGCTATTGATTTTGGTGGCCGCAGCTGGATAGTTTGGGATGCAGAATTTAAACGTGAAAGCGTTGGTGATGTGCCCACAGAAATGTTCTATCACTTCTTTAAATCTTTTAGTGACGCTGCAAAATGCAACCTGAACATCAAAGCAGAGGGTATAAATGAACACCATAAAATAGAAGCTATTTTTAAAGCTTTCGCTAAAGCCATCAAAATGGCTGTTAAACGCGATGCAGAAAAACTGGTATTACCGAGTACAAAAGGCGTATTGTAAAATGGAACAAAGAGTGAAAGAACAAAGAGTAAGGAATGAAGATAAGAAAGCAAATCCAATCTTTTATCCTTATTTCTCAAATTTTTATGACGCAAGTCTTTGTTCCAAAAATCCATGTTCTTTAATCTAAAAAAAATGATTGGAATTGTAAATTATGGCGCGGGCAACATCTTTTCGCTGACTTCTGCGCTCGACAGACTTAACATTCCTTACGGGATGGTAAATACAGAAGAAGAATTACAGGCTTACAGCCATATCATTATTCCGGGTGTTGGACACGCCGGCACCGCCATGAAAAAACTGGAAGATACGGGATTGGTAGAGGCCATTAAAGCGTTAACCAAGCCCGTATTGGGGATTTGTGTGGGGATGCAGCTGATTACAGCGCATTCTGAAGAAGGTGATGCCGATATGATGAAGATTTTTCCCTTAAAAACAAAACTGTTTGATAAGGATAAAGGCATCAAAATTCCGCACATGGGTTGGAACAACATCAGCCATAAAAACAATTTATTATTCGAAGGTGTTGAAAACGAGGCACAATTTTACTTCGTTCATTCGTACTTTATTGAATATAACCCTACTTTTGACATCGCAACTGCAAATTACGGAATGCCGTTTTCTGCAGCCATACAAAAAGACAATTTTTATGGCGTCCAGTTTCATCCTGAAAAGTCAGGTGCGGCGGGCGAACGTTTATTAAAGAATTTTTCAAACTTAAGATAAGTAAGATGTACATTATTCCCGCAATTGATATTTTAGATGGAAAAGTTGTTCGCCTGAGGGAAGGCGACTACGACCAAAAAACGGTTTACGATGTTTCCATCGCCGACATGATTGAAACTTACCGTTCTAATGGTACTGAGTTTATTCATATCATTGATTTAAATGGCGCAAAAGGCGATTTCAGCAACCAGGCCGAGTTGTTTGACATCATTAAAAAAACCGACATGCGTGTACAATACGGAGGCGGTATCCGCACCATTGAGCAAGTAACGGGTTTACTGGATGCTGGGATCCATAGGGTAATTGTAGGTACACAGGCCATTACCAATCCAGATTTTCTGTCTGACCTCAGTAAAGAAGTTGGTAAGAAATATGATTATGCCAACCGCATTGTAATTGCTATTGATGTATTAGACGAGGTAATTAAATATTCGGGCTGGATGGAAAGCTCTCCTATAAAACTGATGGATTACGTTGACAAATGTTTACAGTTAGGCTTTTTCAGGTTCCTGTGTACCGACATCAATAAAGATGGCAAATTAGGTGGCGCAGCAATTGACCTTTACAAAAAACTATTGGAACACTCTCCGTTCATTAAACTGATTGCCTCTGGAGGCGTAAGTTCTATGGAAGACATTGAAGAACTGGCCAAACTGGAAGTAAGATCTGTAGTGGTAGGGAAAGCGATTTACGAAAACCGCATTACCATTGAAGAGATTAAAGAATGGAACCTTAGGGCGATGACTTCCCTTTAATTTATGCTGAGCAAACGCATTATACCCTGTTTGGATGTCAAAGACGGAAGAACGGTTAAAGGGGTAAATTTTGTAGACCTTAAAGATGCCGGAGACCCGGTAGAACTTGCCTGGCAATATGCGCAGCAGGGCGCTGATGAACTGGTATTTCTGGACATCACGGCCACGCATGAACGCAGGGGAACCACTATAGATATGGTTAAAGCGGTAGCCAGACAGCTAAACATCCCTTTTACCATTGGCGGCGGCATTACCACCATTGCAGATGCAGAAGCCCTATTAAATTCAGGAGCAGACAAGATCAGCATCAATTCTGCCGCAGTAAGGAACCCGGCTTTGATTGAGGAACTGGCCAAAGCTTTTGGTGTACAGTTTGTAGTGGTTGCTGTAGATACTAAATTGGTAGTTGGCCGCAATATGGTACATTTAAATGGCGGAAGGCTAATTACCAGTCTGGAAACAGAAAACTGGATTAAAGAGGCTGAAAGCCTTGGTGCAGGAGAGATCCTGCTGACTTCTATGGACCATGATGGCACTAAAAATGGCTTTGACTGTGGCTTACTTGATACCATTGCTCAATCTATCAATATTCCTGTAATTGCATCTGGTGGCGCGGGTAAAGTGGAACATTTTACAGAAGTATTTACTAAAACAGGCGTAGATGCCGCACTGGCAGCTTCTGTATTTCATTTTGGTGAAATCCCTATCCCCTTTTTAAAAAACGAATTAAAAAAACACAATATACCGGTAAGGTTATGAATATAGATTTTGAAAAAACCGATGGATTGGTTCCTGTCATTATTCAGGATGTACAAACATTGGAAGTGTTGATGCTGGGATATATGAACCAGGAAGCCTGGAATAAAACGCAAGCAGAAGGCAAAGTAACTTTTTACTCGCGCTCTAAAAAACGGCTTTGGACCAAAGGTGAAGAAAGTGGGAATTTTCTGTTTGTTAAAGAAAGCCATATCGACTGTGATAACGACACCCTATTGATTAAAGCAAGTCCTGTAGGCCCAACTTGTCATACTGGAAGCAGAAGCTGTTTTAAAACCAATTATAACCAGAACTTTATTTTTGAACTGGAAAAAATCATCGGCGACAGGTACGACAACCCTGTTGAAGGGTCTTATGTGAATAAACTGCGCAACAAAGGCCTGAATAAAATAGCCCAGAAAGTGGGTGAAGAAGGTGTAGAAACTGTAATTGCCGCATTAAATGAAACAGAAGAGGAATTTATTGGCGAAAGTTCTGACCTCATTTTCCACCTGCTGGTATTGCTACGGGAAAAAGGAAAAACACTAAATGACATTGCCCTTAACCTGGAAAGCCGTCATAAATAAATGTTAAAGCACCTGCATACCCTTAAAGGACACCAAAATCCCATTTATACCATTGCAAACGGTACAAAACCTGGCGTAATCTATACAGCGGGCAACGATAAGGGTGTGGTAGAATGGTCATTGGATACGATGGCCTTTGTAAAAGTAATTCTACCTGTGCAAACTTCTGTTTATGCTTTGCACAGGTACAACAACCTGCTGTTTGTAGCACAAAAAAATGGCCTCATCCTGGTGTTTGACCTGAACCTGCAGCAAACAGTTGCTTCTCTGCATTTCCATGAAAAAGCCGTTTTTGACATCAGAACCATCCCCTCAAAAAATGAACTCATCAGCACAGGCGAGGATGGAATTGTGGCGGTTTGGTCGCTTGCAGATTATACCCTGCTGTACCACTTCCCCGTGATCAATAACACGGTGAGAACGCTTGCACTGAGCAAAGATGAAAAAGAAATTGCCATTGGCAGCAAAGATGGCGTAGTGAGAATTTACCAGTCGGCAGATTACAGCCTTGTTCGTGAATTATCCGGGCATACATTTCCCATTACAGCATTACAATATTCTCCAGAAGGCCATCAGCTTCTTTCAGGAAGCAGGGATGCGCAGTTAAAAGTATGGAACCTGCCAGACTATAGCCTGCAGCAAAATATCCCGGCACATATGTTTAGTGTCTACAGCATCGTTTTCCATCCCACACTGCCCCTTTTTGCCACCTGCAGCCAGGATAAAAGCATTAAGATCTGGGACAGTAAAGAATTTAAGCTGTACAAGATCTTAAGCCTTGAAAAAAACACAGAAGGACACCTTCATTCCGTAAACAAACTGCTTTGGACACCTGACGGCAAACATCTGATTTCTACAGGTGATGACCGCCAGGTGATGGTATGGGATTTTAGTTAACCGCAACCCGCTTCATGCCCTCTCTTCCATAAAACACAGGATAATACATCATTTCTGCCTTGGCAGGATTCAGGATGTAATTCCCAGAATACCTTGGCATCAACTCTACGTTAAAATAATACGTACCCTGCTTAAGTTTAGTACAGAAAACAGCTACCTTGTTTTTAAAATATTCACGATGCGTTTCAGGTCCCCAATAATTTTGCTGCTTATTTTCATAAGAGCAGCCCGCAGGGATCGGGATCTCAATCATTACATAATCTGCATCAGCACGAACATTTACCCTCACTTCCAATGAACTAAGCACACCTGCTTTGAGCGAAGACACAACTTTATCTTTCACCACAAACCTTGACGTAACTTTAAAATCACCATCCACCTTTAAAGGTTTAGGGTTGTTGAATTGCTGGTAAGCGGTAAAATAAACCGGAGCATCACCTTTCTTTTGCAAGCTGAGGGCCTGAGGGCCCACTACCCTGTCAAAAGGAAATTTATTGATAGTTTCTGTTTTGTTTAACACTATAGCGGCAGGCTCCGCTTTTTTACCCGGCACCATCATATCTGGCAGAATGGTTTCCAGGATTAAAGAAGATTCATAGGTATTGCGCCATTGCCCATCTTTTCTTTGCTCCAGAAAGTAACGATGAATTTTTTCCAGTTCATTTTTATAATTGCCTGCTTTTTTCAAAATCCGGTAGGCCATCAGTGTGTTTTGAACGCTGTTGTCCCAGAATGTCCAGTTGGCATTCCCCCAATAACTGTTACCAAACATGGTTTGTTTCTTAACTTGTAAAAGCCAGTTAAAATCAACCGGCAAACCTGCCTTTTGCCTCAGCTCCATAATTTGAAGCCTGTCATACACAGAAAGTTCATATTTGTATTTCGCTGCATCCGCAATTTTTTGCTTTTCTATTGCAATGACCCAATCTTTCAAATAATATTTATCACTCAGTAAATGAAGCAGCCTTACCGCAAATACCTGATCATAATCCTTTCTTCCAGCCAGTTTATCAACCAGATAATTGTATGTCCTGGTTTTATCCAACTTTACCGCATAACCTTGCTGCTCTGCCATTAACAAGGCTTCTGTAACATGCAGGGAAATCCAAAGCTCTTCCTGACTATTTTGCCACCATCCCCAGGTGCCCTCAGTTTTTTTGGTATTCTGCAGCTTTTTAATCAGCTCCTTAATGTTTTTTTCTTCCTTAAATTCTTCGCTCAGGTACAACCTAACTTTCTTTTCCAACAACAGGGCTTTCAATTTAGAAGCCATTTGCTCGTTACATAAGTATTCATACTTGCGTAGTTTCTCCATTTCATCCAGCAACGTAGGGAAAACAGAAGCCTCTGCCCTTAAGGTCACTTTCCCTAAGGAAGCATCAAAAGCATAGTTTATTGTGGTATCGCGGGTTAAAGCATTAAATACCCCTTTTGTCTCCAACACCCCCGCTTCAAATACCGGTATTTTACGGATTTCACCATCAAAATACCCATTGTCCTGTTTCATGGTATATTCAAACTTCAGGCTATCCTTAACTGCAGCCTCATTTCCCTTAGCCACAATCGCAATTGTATCTATGTGGGCATTCTTATAACTAATCTTGTTGTTGCGCAACTCTAAATCGTTGTAACTAAATTTACGCAGCACAGTTTCTTCAGCATTGCTGTAATTCATCAGCTTCCCGATAACCTTAATGCTATCACCTACAATAGCAAACTGCGGAGAAACAAAATTTGCACTTAGCATTTTAAAAGATTTGATGCCGGTTACTGCTGTACCACTCTGTTTTTTTCCGTTCATGGCAATCAGTTTAGTGCTCCAATTGGTAATGTCGTCTGGAAACTTAACCGTAAAAGCAGCAACACCATTAGCATCTGTAAATAGTTTTGGTTGCCAAAAAGCATAGTCAGAAAAATTAGTACGCATGGTATCTTCCTGCGGAACGAGCTCCCCAGCAGGATTAGCGGCCAAATTTCCTGATTTGGACTTTATAATGATGACTCCATTTGCGCCTCTTGCACCATAAATAGATGTGGCGGCAGCATCTTTTAAAATATCTATAGAAACAATCATATCCGGACTTAAGGAATTAAGATCTCCCGAAAAGATCAATCCATCTACAATATACAATGGCTTTTGCTCAGGAGAAAGTGTACCGCTACCCCTGACCATAAAGCTATAATTGGCTTCTTTTTTAGCTTTGGCCTGAATACCTGCCACTCTACCTGCCAGCATCGTGCTTACTTCGCTAACAGCACCTGTCATACTGGTTTTTTTCACCGAACCATACCCTATTACTACAACTTCATCCAACTGATTTTTATTCTGTACCAAATAAACATCACCCTCATTCCCTTCATTGATCTCAATTTCTTTAGGCAAATAACCGATGTACGAAAAAACCAGCTTGCCCTTTTCAGGCACCTTTATCGTGAAACGTCCGTTAAGATCTGTGCTTACGCCATAGCTAATGCCTTTTATTTTTACACTAACCCCCGGCAAAGCAGTTTTATCAGTAGCGTCGATAACCCTGCCTGTTACCTTTTTGCTGAATTTAGAAAGGTTAACATTCAGATCATTTAATTTTTCATTAATCCTCACCGATGCATCGTATGGATCAGGCACGCCCCTATCAATTTTGATGGATTTAATTTGATGATCAATTCCAATACTAAGACTATCAGCAGGCTTAATTTGTACATCTTTCCAGTCAAAATAATTAGTCCCCCTATCTTTAATGTCCATTGCCTTTGAAATGAAATAACGGTTGTCTTTAAATAAATACATGAACCTGTACTTACCCGGTGCAAGGGAGTAAAACTGAACCGTATTACCTGGGTGGATCTTCAAAAAATCAGGCTCGGTTTCTTTAAAGATGATCACATTTTTAACAAAAGGCATCTTTTTACTGATGTTGGTATCCAGCTTCATGGCTAGCTTTCCCCAATTGGAACTGTATGAATATAAATTATGACTAAGCACCGTGCTGTAACTCCTTAAGTCCAGGTAGTCATTCCAGATGCTATCGATCTCACCTTTTTTTAAAGGGCTTTGCTTGTAGTCAATTGCACCGGCGTTGTAAATTTGGGCCAGGTCTCGATTAAAACCGTAAGCACTTACATGAGATTTCTGTTTTAATAACCCAGGCAGGAAAGTATATACATATCCCGGTTCCTTGATAAAATTCATGCTCAGTGTTTCAGAGTTAAACTTCAAATAATTTTCTGCAAAAGGGCCTACCACTAATGGTTGCTGCCGCGAAACAGTTGGCGGAGGGTTTAAGAGGTGAGGGACAGTATCTGCCTCAACAATCGTTTTGGCTGACTTAAAATTATCCTCAATTTTAATCATGTATTTGCTCAGCAGTTCTGATTCTTCTCTGCTAAGTACCGGGCTTACTTTGCTTACCCTTGCTTTTGTATTCAGCACATCAGCAGCAATACTCAGTATGGTCTTTACATTATCATCAAAGAAATAGTTATCCAACCGTACCAGATAATCTGTAGTGCGCAATTCGATATTGTGTTTTCCACGTTCTATTTTAAAAGCATAGCGTTTCAATTGCTCTGCCTGGCTAAAATATACCGGCACACCGTCAATATAAACAATATGAACGGGCAAAATTACGCCTTCTTTGACCACAAAAGGAACTACCATTGTGCTATCCCTATCGTACTTGTACATCATCGTTCCATTTCGCATTTCATGCTTTATTGCTCCGGGCTTATCCTGCACCCGGTCCTCCTGTATGGCGAATAAATCTTTGGTTTGCGTAAACCGGTAATATTCCAGTGTATCTAAGCCGAGTTCCCTGGCCCAGCGTTCCCATTTTAGCTTCATTTCCCCTGTTGAGGTAAGCGTATTAGACTTGAAGTTCCCTGATAATTTGCGGACTGAAAACTTTTTGCTAAAATCTGGCAAATTGACTTCAGGCTGATTGGTAAATTTTGAGGTGTAGGCAAAGGCGCTTACGTCAGTAGCGGCAGCAGGCTTGTTACTGGCATCCGTTACCTTAATCTGCATGTTTACGGTTTGTCCGGGATATACAATTTCGGGGGCGGTCAGTTTTACGGTTAATGCATTCGCTGCATACACGGCATAAGCTGATGCTGTACGCTCTGCACCAGCCCAGACATAATTGACAAGTACCTGGGCGGCTTTGGTACCCGTATGTCTCCATACCGTATCCAGGCTGCTGGTATAACCTTTAAAAATAGCCTTATTGCCAGAAAAAACAGTATACCAAAATGGAATTTTATGAGGATTATCAATACTTACCTGCAAAGAGTCCTTGCCCTGATCGGCATGCACAAGCACATCAGCAGGAAGCGCCGCCTGCAATACAGCTGTTTTAAAGCCATCTGCTATAGTGATATCGTACCTAATGGCTTTAGCATTCAAGGGGATAGCAGCAGGAAGTTGCAAGTTGCTTTCTGCTGCTTCCAGTCCTGATGGATACACTGCATGCAACCTTGCTTTTTGAGGTGCAGATTTCCCCAGTACAAAATAATCAAGGTAAATGCTATCAGCCTTTAATACGGCCTTAACTTCCTTTGCCTGCATTTTATAATACAGGTATTTACTGTCTCTCTTACTTTCATTATTGCTGTTTAAAAAGTTAAAGAACATCATAAAAGCGATGTCTGCCTTTGGGAAAATGCTGTCAGGCACAACTAGTTTAGTTTCACCCGTCGGGTCTAGCGTAATCGTTTTTTTCCATAGTGTATCGCTAACAAAACCTTGCTGATCGTAATAGTTCGTTACATTACTGGTTGTTAAAACCACATCTACCCTCCCATCTGGTACAGCCAGCATATTCTCGTCTACCGCTTTCATATAAGCAACCAGGGGGTCGCCCGGGTGGTATTCCGTTTTCTCTGTTCTAACAGAAAAATTGATTGATTTCAGTTCATATTCTTCATACCTAAAACTCCCCCTAATCACTTCTTTCCATTCATCTTTAGATTTCTCTTTAAAAATGACTTGATAGTTCGCATCTAAATCAAGGTCCAGGCTATCTGCCAGCACAAAATCTAAAGTATAACCTCCATCCCGGTACGGCTTAACAAAGCCTATAACTTTACCATCTTCATTATATTCAACAATTTCTACCCTAAACTCCTTGTCCTTTAAGGCCTTTCCTTTTCCGGTAAGCAAATATGCCTTTAATTTTACAGTATCCAGCGGTTTATACATAGGCTTATTAAAAACCATATAACCAGAATAATTAGCTTTTTTTACTTTAGGAGATTTCGGTTTCGGCGCAAAAATCCTTTTAAAAAAAGAGGCTTTCTTGCGCGAATACCCATAATTTGAGCGATTATTACCTACGTAAGGAATATTTTTTTCCTGCTGAAAGCTGAAATAGTTTTGATGCCCCTGATAGCGAACCACAATTGCCTTATTTTTATCAGAATAGCCACCTGCATAAAGCCGCGTCTTTGAATTGTACTTGAGTTTTTTACCCTTTCCTACAGCTACCATTGCATCCGGTAGTTCGTTACCTTTAAGGTCGGTAACAATCAGCTGAAAGTTCTTGTTGTCGTTAATAAAACGAACGTTTACATTATTGACCGGATGAAGAGCATAGGCCAACCTATCTTTCACCGCATTTACATAGATGTAGGTTCCCAGCGGTAAAACCCTGCTGTAAGATTTTACACGATCTGTATAAAAAGAGTCTACCAGCGTGTGCATATAGCTGTCTGCAATTACAGCATTTGTTTTTGACGCAAGCTTAAAAGCCTCTTGATCGGTTAATTTGTAAATGTAAGTATGGTAACTTGATGTTCGGCCAGTTGTTAGCTTTTTTTGTCCGAACGCAGGATTACATAGCAAAAGCGCTATAATCAGGATACTTAGAGCAGATAAAAAATGTTTCATACAAATTTGATTTGCCTATAGATGCAGAACAACAAGCTATTCCATAAGGCTATGTGGTATATCTTTTAATAATTCTGAGTTTATGGGTATACTTACCCAATTCAGCATTGTAAATACCCTGTCCATCAATAGGGTCTATCCTCACTTTACCCGAAGCATGGATAATTTCCTGCGGATTGATCATCATGCCAACATGGGTAATTTTACCATCTTCATTGTCAAAAAACGCCAGGTCACCCAACAGTACTTCGGGAAGAAAGCTCACCAGTTCTCCTTCTTCTGCTTGCTGTGAAGCATCGCGTTTAAGCCGGATGCCGTTTAACTTAAATACAATTTGTACAAAGCCAGAGCAATCTATTCCAAAGAGCATACGTCCGCCCCATAAATAAGGTACATTTAAAAAAAACATAGCAGCGGGTAAAAGACCTGCAAGGGTGATATCTGCACGATGCGGCGTAAACAGCACTTCGTACTTTTGTTCGTTTAACCGGCAAAAGCCATCTTCATAATTGGGCAAGTAACTACCCGGCGATAGATAGTAAGCAGTACCTTCAGCATCAATAAGCGTATTGCTTACCGCCAATGGAACCATGTCTTCACAGTCATGATTGGCAATATACTGCGCCAGGGTAATTTCAGTGAGCTGCCTAAAGTCCATCCAGGCTTCATAACCATCGTAAGCAGTACGCACCAACCACCAGCGTTCCGTTTTCTCAAGGATTTCTACGTGTTCTCCAAAAAGCAATTGAGAGCTCAATTCGGCACGATCACTTGGTTCCGTTCTTAAATGGGCTACTGAAACCCTGCAAATACCATATTGTTGTTCCATTGTTACAGCATGAATATAAATCTCTGCAAGATAAGGTTTAAACATAAAAAAACCACAATCCGGATCATATCCGTGATTGTGGCAAAAGAGCGACATAAGTTTAATAGATTTAAAAGCGCAGGGTTAGATTCGCTGCAACCGTTCTTGGCATTTGTGCAGTTAAAACACCCTGACCTGCAAAATATAATTCATCAGTAAGATTCTCGACTTTTACCCCCAGCCTGTAACGTTTGGTTTCATAAAACGCCGTGCTAGTAAGCAGAACATAAGATGGGAGTGTAAATATGCCAGTTGTAAGGGAATTTCCTGTTAAATGATCACCAATATAATGTGTGCCAAATCCCAAACCTAAGCCCTTCAGCTTTCCTTTTGGCATGGCGTAACTCACCCAGGAATTAAATAAGTTAGATGGTCCTGCCGAAGCCGGTCTTCTGCCGTTTAAGGCAACTGCAGCATCAGTAAGCTTACTATCGTTATAACTGTAACCGGTTATAACATTCAAACCTTCAATAGGATTTGTGATCAGTTCAAATTCTACGCCTTTACTTCTTTGCGTCCCTTTTTGAACGGAAACATTTTGAGCGGTTTGGTTATATGGCTCCAAATAAACCATATTTTTCACCTTAATATCGTAGTAACTAGCGGTAAAACTCAATTTACCTGCAAATAAGTCCATCTTGGCACCCCCCTCAAATTGATTGGCTTGCTGTGGTCTAAATACACCAGAAATGTCATTTGAAGGTTGAGCAACTGGAGCCACGTTCATAAATCCATTCATATAGTTACCGAAAACAGAAATTTTGTCTTTTATTACCTGATAAACAAGTCCTAGTTTTGGAGAGACAGCAGTTTGCATGTACTTGCTATTTAACACAAAATCATTAGTGGCTTGATTACGTGTACCTCTACTCTGGAAACGGTCAACCCTCAGGCTTAGCATCACCATAAATTGGTCGGTTACACTCAAGACATTCGAAGCATATGCACTATAAATGTTAATTTTAGTATTGTTCTTTGAAGGTGCCAAGGTACTTGTAGCCAGTTTTGCCTCTACAGCTGAACGGGAAATTTTAACATAATTAGGATCAGCAGGATTTAATCCACTCACATTATCAAATACGATATAAGGTGAATTGTCATTATTAACGGTTTGATTCAAATAATCTAAACCTATCACCATTCTGTTGCGTAAACCTAAGACCTTAAAATCACCAATAAAGTTTTGCTGAAAATCTGTAGAAGTATTTACAGAGTTTTGAAGAGAAATATTACGTTCTAACATTTCGTCGGATGTGGCACCACGAACAAACTCATACTGATAAAAGCCATCAGATTTTCGTGTATTACTGGAGTAAATGGTCTGTGAAGTCCATTGATCTGAAAGCTTATAGGTAATTTGCCCTCTAATATTTACGGTCGGATTCTTCATCACCAGGTCATTGCTGGTATAAGATCTTTTCCAGTCAAAGTTTAATTCCTGAGGAGTAGTAGCTATATAGCCCCGCACACGATTTAAAAATATACTTGAAGGACTTGTACCTTCCAATTTATAGAAGCTGGCATTTAAGCCAAAGGTAAGCCTGTCTGTAGCACGATATTCGATAGCCGGAGCAAAGAAAACCGATTTACGAAAACCAGCATCCTGAAAAGCATCCTGATTCTGGTAAGCGGCATTCATCCTAATTAATAACTTTTTATCTGCATTTACCGGACCGTAAACATCCGCACTTAAACGGTTCAACCCGTAACTACCTGTAGTGTAACCAACTTCTCCCCCTAGGGTATCTAAAGGCTTTTTAGTGACAATATTAATCAATCCACCAAATGAAATTACTGCACCACCAAATAAAGTCCCTGATGGACCTTTAATTAATTCAACCCTTTCTATATTAGCCGGGTCAATTTCACCATTGGTTTGTGCCGGAACACCGTCCATTAAGGAAGCTTCAGTTCTAAACCCACGTAAAACATAAGAAGCCGCACCATCACTGTTAATTCCTCGGGTACCTTGTATTTTATATACACCAGGACTATTTTTAAGGGCCATACTAAATTCAGTAACCATTTGCTCTGCAAGTAAAACTTTTGGAATAGTGGTGTATACCTGAGGATTCTCCAGGTTACCTAGCGGCATTTTTGCCGAGGTAGTGGTTTTCTTTACAGAGTATTTATTGGTTACACCTCCGTTAATCACCACTTCCTGTAATTGCTCATTATTTTCGGACAAGCTAAAATCAAGGAATACTGTGGCACCAGAAGAAACGGTAACATATTTCTGTTGTGGAACTAAGCCAATGAAACTAGCCACCAAAGTGTAGGTACCTTCGTCCAGATCTTTCAGCGTGTAGAAACCTTTGGCATCAACCTGGGCCATTTTTACACCTTTAATGCCTACAGTCACAAACTCTGCCGGTTTACCATCACGCGTGGTTACCCTACCTTTAATAGTTGCCCTACCCTGACCTGTTTGAATGGTAACCTGCGTGCCATTCACGCTAAGTCCTTTCAAATCTTTACCAAGTAAATTAGATAAAATATCTTTTAAAGACCGTTTAATGTAATTTCCACTTACTTTACGCTGAACATTTAACTGCGTGCTGCTGTAAGAAAACTTTACGCCTGCCTGATCTCCGATGGCCATCAGGGCATCGCTAAGACTGATATTGCTGAACTGTACGGTTACTGGCTTTTCCAGCAAGGGTTGCTGTGCCATGGCATTAAATTGTGTGAGTAAAAAAACGAAAGCCAACAGTATTATTGTTACGCTTTTTTTCTTTTGGGTACATCCTTTGTACATACTTTTGTTTTGTTGTTTAATTAATGTGAATTGATTGGGCAATATGCCCGGTGTTATGTTTGTCGACTGATCACCGGGTTTGTTTTTATAGGTAGATATCGGGCTAAAATGAGGTCATTTAATAAAATATATACTGGTTCTTATCTTTTCTGTATTTTAATTTAATGGCAAAACTGATGCTTTGCAGCACTTCTTTCAATGAGGGATTGTCAAAACGCCCGGTGTAACGCTCCTGCTCGAGGTCTTTATCACCAATAGAAACCTTTACGCCATACCAGCGTTCCAACACTGGCGCCACCTCTTTTAATTTCTGGTTATCGAACAAAAGCTGGTTATTTTTCCAAGCCAGGTGTTTAGCCACATATACCTCTTCTTTATAGATTGATTTTCCATCATAAATGCCTTGCTGATTTGCGGTAAGAATGAGGTGTTCGGAAGATGATAGTCCTGAAAAACTAACCTTTCCCTCTTCTACCACTACATTTGTTTGCCGCTCTGATGGATATGCCCTTAAATTAAACCTGGTACCCAATACACGTACAGCAATATGATTAGTGTTGATGGTAAATGGTCGTGTTTTATCTTTAGCCACTTTAAAAAAGGCTTCGCCCCTAAAACGAACATCTCTGGTATGGGCATTAAACTTTAGTGGAAAACGAATGCTGCTTCCCGAATTCAGAAAAACAACCGTACCATCTGGCAAGGTACAGGATAGCTTCTCACCATTGGCGGTGCTAATGTTCTGATACGTTACCTCTTTATTACCGGCAGAAAAATGAGCAACAAAATAATAAAGGGCTATGCCGGAGACTAAAAATAAAGCGGCTGCAATACGCAAGGCAATGGCAAACTTTAACTTAATTACCTTTTTACTACCCAGGTTAAAACGTTTGGAAAACCTTAACCAACCTTTATTTTCCAACGCAGCAAGATCAACATGTTCAGGAAAACTCATTTCTACCTCCTCGTTTTCCAACCATTCTTCTACAGCATACTGCTCCTCTGGAGTGCAGGAGCCAAGATGGTAACGTTCGATGAGTGCTTTTGTAATCTGCATATATACTAAAGCCGATTAACAGGGAATTTCTCCTAGGTGCTTAAAGAGAAAAAATCACAACCTACTGATTTATAGTGAGATTATTTTAATACTGATACTCACCGAGCTGCACCCTTAAAAAATTAAGTGCCTTATACAGGTGATACTCTACAGTTTTTTCTGAAATAAGTAATGTCGATGCAATGTGTTTAATGGAAAGACCTTCCTCACGGCTCATACGGTAAACCTCACGGCATCGGCAGGGTAACTGCTCAACAAGCTCAGTAATGTTATTGTTCAGCTCATTGAAATAGACAGAGTCTTCAGTACATTTACCACTGGTACAAAGGTCTTTAATTGCACAATCCAGATGTTTTTGATGATTGGCAGCCGTGCGAAGATATTCAAATGCTTCCAGTTTTGCTGCCCGGTGCAAGTACTTTTCAACCGTGGTTTTAATCGTTAACCGATCGCGGCGCTCCCAAAGTGATGTAAAGAGGTCTTGAGTAATTTCTTCTGCGATCTCCTGATCTTTAAGGTAATGGTAGCAAATTCCGAAAACTGATTTCCAATGACTACGGTACAAAGTCTCAAATGATTTTTCATCCAAAGGAAAAATATCACCTAACCCGTAACTGTTATCGTCTTGCTGAACCAATCTTCTAAATTTTCTCCAAAGCTACATATTAACTGGAATAAATCTAAATAATATAACCTTCAAAATGTTTGCTTAAACATTTAACCTGCCGATTTGTTATATAAACAGTAAACCTTCAATCTAATTGACCATGAATCCTAAAAGAATAATGATCGCTGTAGACAACAGTGCCTGCGCAGAAAAAGCTGCAAAAACAGGTTATGATTTAGCGAAAACTTATCATGCCGAAGTGGCGCTTGTAAATATAATTGAACCTATACCTGCCAATGTAAATCCAGACATGACCTTAACGCCTGTATTTTTAGAAACGTACGACGACAGTGAGGAGAACAGTCATGTATTATTAAAGGAAATCGAAGATAAATATGGTTTCGGGGTAAAAACCACCTACCTGAGTGTGATGGATAGCGCTGCACATGGTATCATTCAGCAATCAGACGAATGGGGTTCTGATTTAATTGTAATAGGCACTTACGGCCGCACTGGCTTATACCATTTTTTGATGGGTAGCGTTGCGGAACACGTAGCCAGAAAATCGGCCTGCCCGGTACTTATTGTACCTAATAAATACGAAGAGAAAGCATAATTTACAAAATACAGGATATAAAAAAAGGACGCTGCGGGCGTCCTTTTTTTATATGTATAATGGGACGACTATCCTTCCTGGTGTAACCAGCTTTTCTTAGTCAGCAATTCTTCTTCTGTCTCGCGGATGTCTTCATCATCCACACAGCAATCTACCGGACAAACCGCAGCACACTGAGGCTCATCATGAAAACCTTTACACTCTGTACATTTATCAGAAACAATATAATATACTTCGTCAGATACCGCTTCCATAGAAGCCTCAGCATCTATTTGAGCATCTCCAAAATCTATGATCCCATTCAGGCTGGTACCATCAGAAAATCTCCAGGCAGTGCCTGCGTCATAAATAGCATTATTTGGGCATTCAGGCTCACATGCTCCGCAATTAATACATTCGTCTGTTATTTTAATAGCCATGTCTTCGTCTATATCTACTGCTAAAGTTAACTTTGCATGGCAAATATAACACATAAACTTTAAAATAGTTCAAAACATGCCCCTTCTTACCAACGAAAAATTAATTATTGCATTCCACAAACTAAGTGCTTTTATGGCTTCCCCAAGCCCTGAATTTAGCTATTTAATGGAATCAGCCTCCAATAGCAATGCATGGTTTACACTGGAAGAAGTAAAAAGAGCAGTAAATTCATTGCACGAAATGCTGAATACTGCAGACCTTGAAAAATGGTTTGAATCCATTACTATAAGTCCATCTCCCAAAAAGGTAGGCCTAATTTTAGCTGGCAATATCCCACTGGTTGGCTTCCATGATGTGATTTCTGTTCTGGCAACCGGAAATATTGCCGTCATTAAGATGAGCTCTTCCGATCAAAAGCTACTCCCTGCCTTACTTGCACAGCTCATTGCTTTTGAACCGCTCTTGGCCGACCATGTGGTTTATACCGAACGGTTAAAGGATTTTGATGCTATTATTGCCACCGGAAGCAATAACACCTCACGCTATTTTGAGTACTACTTTGGCAAAGTGCCCAATATCATCAGAAAAAACAGGAACAGTGTAGCTGTGTTAACCGGAAATGAAACAGCAGCAGAAATTGAATTACTGGGACATGATCTATTTGATTATTTTGGTTTAGGTTGCCGCAATGTTTCCAAAATATACCTTCCTGAGCAATATGACATCAAAAACTTTTTTGAACCGCTTGAAGGTTATAAAGGCATTGCCGATCACTTTAAATACAATAACAACTACGATTACAATAAATCTATTTATCTGGTAAACCTGGATCAGCATTACGACAATGGCTTTTTATTGCTAAAACCCGATGCAGGGCTTTCCTCGCCGCTGGCTGTTTTATATCTGGAACGGTACAAGGATTTGAGCGAAGTGGAAGCCGCATTGACTGCCAATGAAGAAAACATTCAATGTGTGGTAAGCAGGTTAGATTTAAACATTCCATTTAAAACCCTTGCTTTTGGAGATTCACAACATCCTAAACTTTGGGATTATGCTGACAACATCAGTACGGTTGACTTTTTAGCTCAGCTTTAATCTGTCAAGCTAATTTCAATATGGTGAGCTCCTGATAAATTAGATGGTATCTGTGGCTTAGGCAATACTTTATCATCTAATTTAAAACTCTTTACGGTAGCGCCATTTCCTGTTAGCGAAATGGTTAACACAGCGTTTCGGTAATTTAATTTCGCCAAAGTAATTTGATGGATTTCTGCGGGCAAATAGGGACTGAAACTAAGTTGATCTGAATTAAACTGAAGGCCAAAGATCCCATTTAATATCATATTCAGGTAGGCAGTGGCCGACCAGGTTTGCAACTTGCAACTTTCCCAGTGAAAATCAGGCTTCCCTGCCTCATTGTCTTGAAATCCACCATCGGGCTTGGCCGTATATGGATTATATACCTCTCTAAAGTTATAATCTCCAGCTTTCTCATCCAGCGCCAGATGGATAAGGTTAAAAAGCTCATTTTTGAAAGTAGGGTAATCCTTGCATTGTATGGCCGCGGCGGCAAAGAAACCATTTACCATTGGCCATATGATGTTGTTGTGCCGCCCTGGTTTTTGAGCAGAATACCTTGGAAAATCCGGATAAATAGAAGTAATGCCATATTTTGATACCAGGGCATTTTGCACTATAGCCTTAGCTTTTGCCCCATCAATAATTTTAAACAATACGGCATATGAAATCCCTAAAGCTTCCTGCGAAGGGTCTGCTTTTCCATTTTGATCTATCAGGTAATAAAATTTGTTGTTCTCTTTATCATATAAATGCTTCAATATACTGGCTTTTAATTGTCCGGCTTTTTGCTGATAAAGCATTGAAACAGCTGCTGGTTGCTTAACGGCCTTTGCCATTTTTGCTAATGCAAGATAGGCACCATAGTATGCTGCATTTGTGCTTAAACATTTTATATGAACCGAATTTTTATGTTTGGTAACTGCCGAAGCGTTATTTCCCGGTTCGTAAATTGGCTCCGGGTAGGCCGCAATGCCATCGTTAAATACAGATGGGCCTTTAAATAAACCATATTTGGTATCCAGCTGCTGTGCTTCCAGATGTTTCATGGTTTTGGCAGAACAGGCGTAGGCTTCTTTTAAAAATTGTTCATTTCCATTAATCTGATAGTGCTGCCATGCCGCAATTACCCATAGAATTTTATCCCAATACTGGTGGCCAACGGTATCTTTATTTATAGTAACACTCCATAAGGAATGTTCTGCTACCTGCGGACGCAGTAGACTGGCCGCATTCCAAGAGTTGATAGAAATATCCCGGGTCCATTCTCCACCGTAATCTGTTCCGGCAGCAAGGATTCCCCTTCTTATATTGATGTCTACCGTGCCCAGTGCTAGTTTAAAGGCTTCATTAAGACCTTTATCATTAGAGCTTAGTTCCTGCCCAACTACAGAATGTGATAAAAAAAGGGATATTGCTAGTAAAATTCGTTTCATGTATTTATATCTGGTGAATGTTAAAGATTGATTGTTTCTAAGACGAGTAGCGCGGCATAAAACACCCCTGCAGAAATAGTTTATGAAAATTTAACAACACCTCTCTCTAAATAAATGACGCCAATTCCTATCTTGCCATCTTAAACTACTGATTTGAAATTTTTTAGTGCAATTGTTTTTCTTTTTTCCCTTTTAGCGCCTTTTTCTGCTGCAAAAAGTCAAGCGATTACCTGTCATGGAGCATTTGGGGACGTATTAGCAGGCACCACCTTTAACAGCGGACCCGGTGCATATGGTCCTGAACTTAATGCCGAAAATACCGGAAACTATAATTATGTAATGGGTGCACCAAATGATGGTGCATATACACTGGTAAAAACAACTGCTGGGATGAGGTATGTAACCAGTAATGCCTGGCATCTTGCGAGAAACCATACACCCAATGATCCAAATGGTTATATGATGGTCATCAATGCCGATATCAATCCAGGTATATTTTATCAGGAGATCGTTTCCGGTCTATGCCCTGGAACCACTTATCAGTTCTCGGCTTGGGTAATTAATTTGTTAATTAGTCCTACCGGTAGAAAGCCTAACCTTACATTTAGCATTTTAAATGCAGACACGGATGAATTACTCGCTGAACTTACTACTGGTGACATCCCCGTTTCTACTACCGAAGACTGGCAGCAAAAGAAAATGGATCCTTTTGTTGTGCCTTCTACAGGCAGTTCAAATCTACTGCTTCGCATCAGAAATAACGGTGTAGGCGGTAGTGGCAATGATTTGGCTCTAGATGACATTGCTTTCCAGGCCTGTGGTCCAAGCATAACGACCAAAATAGACAATTCACCTTTAAGCAGTTTAGACATTTGCGTTGGTGATAACAGAACATTTACCCTTTCTGCTGATGTAGAATCCTTTGTATACAGCCATGCGCAATACCAATGGCAGCGCCTTGAAGATGAAGTATGGCAGAATTTGCCTGGCGAAACTAATCTCAGTACTATCGTCCCTGCACAACCCAATGCCGGTGCATCACAATATAGATTACTTGCTGCAGAAAACGGAAATATTGATGCAGTAAAGTGTCGATCTGCCTCTCCGGTAATTACCATTACCACCTACCCCTATCCAAGTCCCACAGCAAGCAATAATGGTGCTGTATGTGTAGGTGGAACAATTATGCTGGATGTAGATGAAACGGGCACAGATTACACATATGCATGGACTGGACCAAATGGTTTTACATCTTCCGAAAAAAGGCCCACTATCCCCAATGCTACCCCAGCAAATGCCGGGCTTTACAGCGTTACAGTAACAAATAAAGCCCTTTGTGCCACACCAGTTGGTACCACAGTTACTGTATTACCTCTTGTAAATGCTTCTGTCGGAAATCCTTCTATGACCAAATGCGAAAGTGATGGCGCAGTACAATTGGAAGCCTCTGGCGGAACGTTTTATACCTGGTCGCCCGCTGAAGGGCTTTCTGCTACCAATATCCCCAATCCTTTGGCTAATCCTAAAATCACAACAAGATATACCGTAAAAGTAAGTAATGGAGGCTGTGAAGAATCGAAAACAGTTGATGTAGTGGTGAAAAAAAATGCGACCGCAAATGCGGGAGCAGACAGAAAAATATTTGAAGGTGAAAGCACTATTTTAAATGGATTTGCAGGTACTAATATGGATGGTTTTTCATTTTATTGGACACCAACTGATGGATTAGATGATCCAAATAAGTTGAATCCTGTTGCGACACCTATCCAGGACATCACCTATACTTTGCATGTTAACTCTGATTATGGATGTATCCCGGCTACCGACGATGTTTTTATCAGGGTATTTCAAAAAGTTACCGTACCTAATACCTTCAGTCCTAATGGAGATGGGGTAAATGATCTTTGGAATATCAAAGCATTAAATAGCTATCCTGAAGCCACTTTGAAAGTAATGAACCGTGAAGGGCAAACCGTATTTTCAGGTACCGGTACAGGCAATCCCTGGAACGGAAAATATAATGGGCAGGACTTACCTGTAGGTGCTTATTACTACACCATTACGCTTAATCCAGAACTAAAAAAACTGAGTGGCTGGGTAATGATTGTACGTTGATTCTGATTTTATCAGCAGGAAATACTATTTTTGAACCAAATGTATGTGATTAAAGTAAAAGGCATTGCCAAGATTCCCGACTATGTACAGTTGCGTGATGACAAATTTACCCTATTGGCTTATTTCAGGGTAGACCGGCCGGATAAATCTTTAGACAAACTTGGATTGGCTGAAAAGCTACCCTACATAATGGAATTTATAAAGGATTTGCCTTTTGGACAAATTGCTAAATTAGATATTTAAACATGACAGGAAATACAGCAAACGCAGTTATAAAATTAAGAAATGTTGATGTTTTTCAACAAAAACATCTTGTATTGTCTAATGTGAACCTGAGTATTGACAAAGGCGAATTTGTTTTTTTAATTGGACAAACAGGTTCTGGAAAAAGTAGCTTACTGAAAATTATTTATGGCGACCTGCACATTGGAAATGGTGATGGGGAAATTGCTGGCTTTGACCTTAAAAAGCTAAGTGATAAGGAAGTGCCTTACCTGCGTAGAAAACTGGGCATCGTATTTCAGGACTTTCAATTGTTAACCGATCGTACGGTAGAGCAGAACCTGGAATTTGTACTTAAGGCAACAGGATGGAAAGATAAAGCACTGATCCAGGAACGTGTTAAAGATGTGCTGGAAAAAGTGGGTTTACGCTCTAAAATTAAAAAGATGCCCCATGAGATGTCTGGCGGGGAGCAGCAAAGGGTAGTGATTGCTCGTGCTTTATTAAATAACCCGGAGATCATACTTGCCGACGAACCTACCGGAAACCTTGACCCGGAAACCTCAGAAGAGATTGTAATGCTCTTGAAACAAATTAGCCTGAGCGGAACAGCAGTGCTGTTGGTTACGCACGATTACCACATCATCCGCACACTTCCATCCCGCATTATAAAATGCGAAAATGGCGCCGTACATGAAGATGCAACCATAGTATAAAATTCTGACAAAATTATTCGATATCAGTCATTCTGTACAGTTTAGTTCATTTTAAACTGACAGCATGACTGATATTTTTTGTTGGCAAAACATTTGACATTGCTAAAAAAATTCTACTACAACAATGTTTGGCAAGAAGAAAAAAAACGATAACGAAAATCCTGATATGGAAAATAATAGCACAGAGCAAGAAGTGAGCGAGCAGGCTGCTGAAAATACAGTAAACAATGAGGCTACAGCAGAAAATACTGCTGAATCACAGCCGGAACTTAGCCTTGAAGAAAAGCAAAAAGAAGAAATTGCAGCTTTAAACGATAAGTACCTGCGTTTGTTTGCCGAGTTTGACAACTATAAACGCCGTACTCAAAAAGAACGCGTTGAGCTTTTACAAACTGCAGGTAAAGATGTGATCGTTTCATTATTGGGTGTACTGGATGATTTTGACCGTGCATTGAAAGCAACAGAAAACGCTGCTGATGTAGCTGCTGTACGTGAAGGTGTGGTATTGATACACCATAAATTAAAAAATCTGCTGAGTCAAAAAGGATTAAAGGAGATGGAAAGTATCAATACTGTTTTTGATACAGATTTACATGAAGCCATCACTAAAATTCCTGCTCCATCAGAAGAGCACAAAGGAAAAGTAATAGATGAATTAGAAAAAGGTTACACTTTGAATGATAAAGTGATTCGCTTTGCTAAAGTGGTAGTGGGTAGTTAAGATTATGAGTAAAAGAGATTATTACGATGTACTGGGTGTAAGTAAAAGTTCTTCTGCTGAAGAAATTAAAAAAGCTTACCGCAAGCTTGCCATTAAATACCACCCTGATAAAAATCCGGATGATAAATCTGCAGAAGATAAATTTAAGGAAGCAGCGGAAGCTTATGAAATTCTAAGCAATCCAGAGAAAAAGCAACGCTATGACCATTATGGTCATGCAGGCGTAGGCGGTGCTTCTGGTGGTGGAGGCGGCTATGGCGGCGGCGGCATGAACATGGAAGACATCTTCAGTCAGTTTGGAGATATTTTCGGTGGCGGCGGAGGCGGTGGCTTCGAGAGCTTCTTCGGCGGTGGCGGTCAGCAATCGAGAGGTGGCAGACGCGTAGCCAAAGGAACCAACTTAAGGATTAAGGTTAAACTTACCCTGGAAGAAATTGCTAACGGTGCAGAGAAAAAAATCAAAGTAAATAAACAAATAGTTTGTAAAACCTGTGATGGCAGCGGTGCTAAAGACCGTTCGTCTATAAGCACTTGTAAAACCTGCGGTGGCAGTGGTGCAGTGCGCAGGGTTACCAATACTATATTGGGACAAATGCAAACCAGCTCTACCTGCCCTACTTGTAATGGTTCTGGCAGCCAGATTACTTCAAAATGTACTTCTTGTCATGGTGAAGGAACACAACGTGGCGAAGAAACCATCACCATTAACATCCCTGCAGGTGTTAGCGAAGGAATGCAGTTGAGCATGAGTGGTAAAGGTAATGCGGGTCCTAATGGTGGAATTCCGGGTGACCTGATTATCTTGATTGAAGAAACCCCACATGAAAGCCTGAAACGCGAAGGCAATAATGTAGTGTATGACTTACATGTAAGTATTGTGGATGCTGCATTAGGTTATAGCGCCGAAGTGCCTACAATTGATGGCAAAGCCAAGATAAAGATAGAGCCAGGTACACAAAGCGGGAAATTGCTTCGCCTAAAAGGCAAAGGAATCCCAGAGGTGAATTCTTACCACCGTGGTGATGAGATTATCCATGTAAACATCTGGACACCTAAAGCATTGAGCAGTGAGGAAAGAGACATCCTTGAAAAATTAAGAGACTCTCCTAACTTTAAGCCTCAACCTGGTAAAAACGACAAAAGTTTCTTCGAAAAGATGAAGGAATATTTTGAGTAAGGATGTTTGAATAAAGATTATTTAGATTAAAGAGCAAAGATGAAGAAAGCTACCGTAATTGGTAGCTTTTTTAATAGCTTACAAAATTAAATTAAAACAATGAGAGCAGCCGTAATTGACATGGGTACCAATACATTTCACCTGATCATTGCTGATCTTTCGGCAACAGGCTTTGAGGTAATCTATAAAACCAATGTACCAGTAAAGCTTGGAGAAGGACGTTTGAATGATAATGTGATCATTCCGGCTGCATTTGAAAGGGCTATAAATACCTTAAAAGATTTTAGCCAAACCATTACAGACCATCAGGTAGCACTGGTAAAAGCTACCGCAACATCTGCCGTTAGAAATGCAACGAACAAGCAGAGATTTATTGAAGCGGCAAGAAACCAGGCTGGTATCGAAATAGAAGTGATTAGCGGTGATGACGAAGCTGCCTTTATATATCATGGTGTACAGGCCACAGGGGTATTGTCTACAACTTCTTTAATCATGGATATTGGTGGCGGAAGCACCGAATTTATCATTTGTACACCAGAAGAAGTGTTATGGAAAAAAAGCTATGACCTTGGTGCTGCACGTTTACTGCAAGCCTATTTTAAGTCTGATCCAATTAGTGCAGACGATCAGGCCAATATTAACAACAGGCTGGAAAGCGAACTTAAGGATTTAAAGGAGGCATGTACACAGTACGCACCGGATACTTTGATTGGCTCGGCAGGGGCTTTTGAAACTTTTGCGGGGCTCTTAAATAAACAACTTGATTTGCAAAACATTCCCTATGCAATCATTGACCTCGTAGCCTATCGGGACCTGGCAGCAAAACTTCTGCTTTCCAGTCATGAAGAAAGGGCCAATATAGAAGGGCTGATTCCGCTAAGAGTAGATTTGATTGTAATAGCCGCGATGATCACCAACTATATCATTTATACAATAGGGATCAAATCAATGTACTTGTCTGCTTACGATTTAAAAATGGGTGTACTGCATACACTTCGCGAGTCTTAAGATTTAGATTGCAGCAAGCGCCTGGTACAGTTTTTCTGTAGGTAAACCCATTACATTGGTATAAGAACCCTCAATTTTCTCTACAGCAACCAAACCTATCCAATCCTGCACACCATACGCACCTGCTTTATCCATTGGATTGTAATTTGCTACATAGTATTGAATCTGCTCTTGTGTAAGCGGTCTGAAGAAAACTTCAGTTACATCATAAAAAGAAAGAATCTGATCTTTATAGGTTAAACTTACGCCCGTAAATACCTGGTGATTGGCCCCCGAAAGCTTGGTGAGCATCTTTACAGCATCCTGTTCATCTACAGGTTTACCTAATATTTCATCTTTATAAGCAACGATGGTATCTGCGGTAATGACAATGCTGGCATTGTCATTTTCCATAAATGCCTTTGCTTTTTTCTCTGAGATATGTACCGCAATTTGAGCAGGGCTTAAACCTTCAGGATAACTTTCATCTACCTCTTTTAAAACAACTTTAAAATCCAGGTCCATTAGTTTTAACAACTCTTGCCGACGAGGCGATTTGGAAGCGAGAATGATAGGAAGGTTTTGCTTATACATAGGGCAAAAATAACAAAAGCGACCATAGGCCGCTCTTATTATTTATATATTTTTGTGGTTTAGTTGGCTGGTGCCGGAGGTGGAGGAGTTCCTTGTCCGCCAGGGCCACCCGGTCCGCCTCTTCTACCCATATTGGCTTTTCTCTCCTCTTTAAAGGCGATGTAGTCTTTTTTCTGAGTATCCGTTAACAAAGCTTCGATTTTTGAATCGCTATCCGCAGAAAGCTTCATCATCGATTCACGCATTGCTTCACGATTGTCTTTGTTGTCTTCACGCAATTTAACCATTTTTGCATTCTGATCGGTGTAAATAGCAAGCACCTTAGTTTTTTGATCTTCCGTAAGAGCTAATTTCTTGGTTAACTGTTCTGTGTTTCTTTGTGCTCTTTCTTCCGGAGTCGGCATTTTGCGGTCACCTCCCTGTGCTTGCGCAAATGTTATTACACTGAATAACAATCCGCAGATCATGAATAATCTTTTCATATTTTTTGTTCTTGTTTTACCTATAGAACTAAAAAGACAAAGAAGGTTTAATGTAATTCTTTTTATTTTCCAGAGTCGACCGCCAAAGGGTTTGGATCGTACCATTTTCCCTGTACTTTAAGCACCTTTTCAATCACATCCCGCACGGCAGTTTTGCCCCCTTCAAAAGGAGAAATGTATTCTGCAACTGCCCTGATTTCTGGTACTGCATCTGCAGGACATACTGGTAACCCAACAAGCTGCATTACTTTAAGATCTGGCATATCATCACCCATATACAACACAGCTGTATGATCTATTTGATGCCGGGAAACAAAATCATGGTAAACTGCAACTTTATCACCTACACCTAAAAAAATATCAGTGATTCCCAAACGCTCGAAACGCTGCTGCATGGCCTGTCCCTGGCCTCCCGATATAATACAGATTTGATAACCCTTTTTAATGGCTAGTTGCATGGCATAGCCGTCCTTTATGTTAAAAGTACGTAGTAATTCACCACTTTCAGCAGCAAGAACATCACCGGTTGTTAAAACGCCATCTACGTCAAAGACAAACGCGGTGATCTTCTTTATTTTCTGCAAAAACATCTTTTAATCCTGGTTATCTCTCCATTCATACACCCAGGCCGATTGGATTTGCTCCAAATGCCCTTCTGTACTTTGTTCTCTGGTGCCTTTAAAGTTAGGTAGGGTTAATACCCATTCCAGTAATTCTGTAAAACGGATTCTATAGATTTTAGACTCATTAAAATCATCACCAAACTTTTCATATAACTCTTGAGCTATATCTTCGTGGTCGTTCCAATATATTGGCAAAGCAAACTTATCTTGCATGTCTTTTATGTTAAATTGTATGGAGGTAAAAATAGAAAATTATTAGTGACCCAGAAATTCTGACTGGTCTGGTATCGTTACTTCGATGTCTCCACTGATGACCACACACTGGCAACCCAACCTGGAAGTAATTCTTGGACGTACCGCCCTGTCAATAAAATCTTCTTCTTTATCTGAGATCTCCTGGATGTTATCCATGCCTTTGTTTACGTAGACGTGGCAAGTACTGCAACCACATACCCCACCGCAGTTATGCTGCAGCTCAATTCCATTATCAAGACAAATGTCAAGAACAGATTCCCCGCCTGCAATTGGCAGTTCTACTGGTTCTTTTCCCTTCTCTTCAAAATTTATCTTTAGTTTAAAAATACTCATAATTGTGTTCAAAAATAAGAAGCATAAACCGCAATTCTGTTATGAATGCGTTTTTTTAATGCTATCACTTAAAATAGTATAGATTTCTGTCAGTTTTGGCTCCTCCTTTAAAAAAGCAAGATGCCTTTCCATCGTTGCAAAATCAGCACGAACGGCAGGGCCTGTTTGCAGCTCGGCTGGTAGTTTATCCCCTTGCACTTTAGCTGCAGTCTCCAGAATTAAAGGTTTCAGCAAATCAAAATTTAGCTGATGGCTTTCCAAAATCTGCTGGCTCAAATAAAAGAGGTGATTGGTAAAGTTATTGGCAAATACCGCCGCAACATGCAGTACTTTTCGTTTTTCACTGTTAATGATATTTACAGACGTTGTAAGTTGAGCTGCCAGATCTCTAAGTACAGTCAGGATAGTTTCATCCTTAGCCTCTAAACATAAGGGTACAGTACTAAAATTAAGCACCTTACTTTTAGAAAAGGTTTGCAAAGGATAAAGTACACCGTAATTTGTAAGTGAAGACAATAGGTCTATGGATACTGCACCAGAAGTATGCACAACCAGTCCCTTGACATGCTTAAGTTCATGGACTACATCTGCAATCGCATCATCCTTAACGGCAATTACATAAAGGTCTGCATTGGGATCTATAAGTTCGGTACGATTGATGGCTAAAGCATTAAGCTGGTTTGCCAACACAGAAGCATGTTCCATACTTCTGCTCCAAACCTGTATCACCTCATGCCCGGCGGCTTTAAAAGCAAGTGCCATATGGCTTGCTACATTACCAGAACCAATGCTAACGATTTTCATTTAGGCAGCTTTGATTTCCTTTTTCCTTCTTACTATAGAAATTATAAAACCGATTACCATTACAATTGTACCCACCCAATACAGGTTGATGAAAGGGAATTCAATGGCTTTAAAAACCACCCAGTCTTTTGCTTGCTGAGGCTTTTCAAACACTTGTAATTCTGCTCGTTGCTCTTCCGGAAGAACCTTAGTGAACCTGAACCTTAAGCCCAGGTCATCAATAGTTCTGGCAAAGTCAAACGTATTTTGTCCCTTCACTAAAAATATAGGCTCAGTATTATAAATTTTACCATTAAGGTCAATTTCAAGAGGTAAGCCTACCGCAACATCATTTGGAGATAAAACGAGGTCTTTGGCTGCCGGCTTGGTATTCAATGCCTTTACAGTAATAAT
The DNA here is from genome assembly GCF_020991475.1 of Pedobacter sp. MC2016-14. NCBI lineage: Bacteria > Pseudomonadati > Bacteroidota > Sphingobacteriia > Sphingobacteriales > Sphingobacteriaceae > Pedobacter > Pedobacter sp. MC2016-14. The sequence continues at coordinate 2,318,354 of NZ_JAJMPA010000001.1, read as the reverse complement.
TCCACTGCTGGTGTGCAGGGTATCACCCATTTTCACGTTTACAATTCTTGGTGTTTTATAGTTTTCTTCATCATTATGACCTTCGTGGTCTTCATGAGATTCTTGCTTATCAGGAGCACTGGTAATGTGGGTATAAATATCTGTAGTAATGTAATGTTTTGTATCTGGAGAGGCAATTAGGCCCATCTTCTCATTTACCTGAACATGCGGGTTCAGATCAAAGCTTTCTTTGATGGTTCCTTTATCATCTATCACCTTAAAATTAAGTGTGTAATACGTATTCGGGGCAACCGTGGTATCCCTAACATAAGTTACCGTATACCGCCCCATTTTTTTAGGTTCGTTGCGATACAATACCATATTTTCTCCCGGTTTTTCTACCTTTTCAAAATCCTTTACAGGGATAAAATTGGTGCTGTTAATGGATATCGGCTTACTGGTTGCAGCAGCTACCATGGCACCAATCAGCAAAAATGCGAAACCAATATGCGCTACTGCAGCACCTACCAGCTTTGATTTACCACCAAAACCCTGGGCCAACAAACGCGCATTGGACAATATGGCGAATACAGAACTGAAACTCAGCAAAATATACATCAGATTGGTGTAAACACCAGTTATCCATACAAAAACACCCGTTAAAACAACAGAAAACACCAGGCAAGCAATCAGTGAACTATAAAATTTACGTGGGTCTGTACGTTTATACCTTAAAAACTGAGAAAATCCGGAGATAATAGTTACCAAAATAGCAAATGGAGCCTGCCATTGGTTATAGTACTTTATAGCGTCTATAGGTGGGGCAAAATTGGTTCCGAAAGCTTTGTTAAATACCGGAACAGAGGTGGTAAAAATAACCTGAATACAGGCTACGGTAACCACCAGCGCACCAATAAAAAGCCAGAATTCCCTGGAATAGGTTTCTTCATCTTTATTGGTAATTGGCAATTCTTTCCATCTTAACACCAACAACACCACAGGTAGGACCAAAAACACAACATTGTATAAGATGAGGTGACCAAACATACCCAGGTCCGTGAACGAGTGTACAGATGTTTCGCCTAATATCCCACTACGGGTTAAAAATGAAGCGTACAGCACCAACAGGAAGCTCAATAAAACCAAAGCGATGGCCGTAAAAAAAGCGTGACCTGTATTTTTAAAGGCAATCATTACATGCACACCACCAATAAGCATCAACCATGGAATTAACGATGCATTTTCAACAGGATCCCATGCCCAAAAGCCGCCAAAGTTTAAAGCCTCGTAAGCCCAGAAAGAGCCCATGATGATCCCAGTACCTAAAATCATTACGGCAAATAGCGCCCATGGTAAAGCAGGCTTAACCCACTCTTTATATTTTCGTTGCCAAAGTCCGGCAATGGCATAAGCAAAAGGAACTACCATGCTTGCAAATCCAAGAAACAAGGTTGGAGGGTGAATCACCATCCAATAGTTTTGCAACAATGGATTTAAGCCTCTTCCATCTGTGATAAAATTAAGGTAATTTTTTAAATTTTCCGGGTTTGCAAAAACCACAGGGGCCATATCTTTTAAAACAACAGCTTCTCTAAGCAGAATAAATGGAGAACTACCGATGCGCTCCCCAAATAACTGAACCCCCAATAACATAGAGGTTAAAAAAACCTGCGATAAGGAAACAACAGTCATTACACCGTTTTCCCATGATTTAGCTTTCCAGATTAACAGTGCGCCAAGTAAACTTTGCCAAAAAGCCCAAAGCCAAAAGCTTCCTTCCTGTCCTTCCCAAAATGCCGAGACGATATAATATACCGGTAATGCTTTTGAAGAGTGGAAATAAACGTAGTAATATTCGTTATAATGATTTAAAATCAGATAAAACAAGGTTGACCCTATACCGATAACACTTGCCCAGTTGACAAAAAAAGCAATACGACCTATACGTGTCCAGGAATGATCAGAAAGGTCTTTATTTTTTACGGCAAAAAAATAGGAAAGTGTAGCAAGCAAAGACGCCGCAAAGGAAAGCACGATGAAAAACTGGCCTATTTTACCGGGAAGGAGGGTCTCTCCTGCAAATTGAATATCCATTAAAATTAGTTGTATTGTTTAACTTTTCCGTCCTGCTTCACTTTAGTACCATCCTCTTTTTCAACGGTACCATCCTGCTTCACTTCCACAAGATTATCATTGTATTTTGAAGGACATTTCATCAATATTTTAGAAGCATAGAAAACACCAGCATCCATTTTACCAATCAGTACAAGTTTCTCTGAGCGTTCAAAATCTTGTGGCTTAGTACCGTTGTAAATCACTTTACCCACCTGTCCATCCTGATCTTTCATATAAAAAGAAAAGTGATTGGCATCTTTTAAGGCATCGTAGTACATCCCTTTGGACTTTTCCCAGTAGCCCATTACATGGAATTCTCTTGAATCTTTTGCAGCTTCTTTAAAGGTGGAGTAATTACTGGTATCAGCGTTTAAGCTTACCAAAAAGCAAACACAAATCGCAATTGTTATCAAACCGATAATCGCACTCTTCTTCATAAATACCTATATTAAAAACAGAGCACAAAGATAAAAAATATACGCAGCCAAAATCTTTTGCCTCCAGATGTTTCTATTAGATGACATTTGATTGATACTCCGTTGACATAACATCAACATTTGAAAACTATCGCTATAGCTTTGTTACTAAAAACAAAAAACCGCACCAGTTATCCCGGTACGGTTTATCGTTTATTTCTTAATGCCGCGCGGACAGTAGAAAATTTATGGCCAAATACCCAGGTTCATGTAAGAAACCGCAATTTTGTCAATTGAGCCTACAAAGGCTGCTGTTCTTAAAGTTTGAATACCAGGTTTAGACAATAAAGTTTCCCTGATTTCATGGTAAGAATGACTCATGGTATCTTCAAGACCAGAATTTACCAATTCTAATTCTGAAGCGCCCTTAATTAACATAGTGCGATGCTCTGCTGGTATACTTTGACCAGTAAGACCTTCAAGTGTATTAATTAAGTTGGTATTTGAATTTTCAGCATAACGGCTTTCCATACGGCCAAAAGCCACATGAGAAAGGTTTTTTAACCATTCAAAATAAGAAACTGTAACACCCCCGGCATTACAATACATATCCGGAATAATGATCCCGCCCATCTCTGTAAAAATAGCTTCTGCACCCGGAGTAGTTGGTCCGTTGGCACCTTCAGCAATAATTTTAGCCTTAATGTTCCTGATGTTATCTTCGGTAAGTACATTTTCTAAAGCTGCAGGCACCAAAATATCACAAGGTTGTTCTAAACCTTCTTCAGAATTTTTAAATTCTGTAGCACCCGGAAAGCCAAGGATAGAACCTGTTAATTTACGGTGTGTAAATACTTCATCAATATTTAAACCATTGGCATTGTAAATGGCGCCTTCAAACTCGCAAAGACCAACAATGGTTGCGCCAAATTCTGCCAGGAATTTAGCGGAGTGGTAACCCACGTTACCTAAACCCTGAACAATAACCTTTTTATCACCTAAACCAGCTTTTAAGCCAATTTTAGCCATATCTTCGGCAACACTTACACATTCACGCACAGCATAAGCAACACCACGTCCTGTTGCTTCCTTACGTCCGCGGATACCATGCAAAGCAATAGGTTTTCCGGTTACACAACCTAAAGCATCCAGTTGCCCGGGGTTCATGGTCATATACGTATCTGCAATCCAGCTCATTTCACGCTCTCCAGATCCATAATCAGGAGCAGGAACGTCAATACCAGGACCAATAAAATTCTTTTTGATTAATTCAGTCGTATAACGGCGGGTAATGGTTTCCAGCTCCGCCACTGTATAATTTTTAGGGTTAATTTTGATACCACCTTTAGCGCCACCAAAAGGAACATTAACGATGGCACATTTGTAGGTCATTAAAGCCGCAAGGGCCATTACCTCATCTTCGTTAACCATTTCGCTATAACGAATCCCACCTTTGGTTGGACTCATATGGTGAGAGTGTTCAACACGCCATGCATCAATCACTTCAAAACCGTTTCCTCGGCGGATGGGGAACTGAAAGCGGTAAACACTGTTACACGCTTTAATTTGATTTAATAGACCCTCAGGATGTGAGGTAAATCGGGCTGCACTGTCAAAATTTTCACAAACATCTGAAAAGAAATTTGTCTCGTTTGCTGTACTAATCATTGGTCTTTTTTTATGAATTTGAACTCAGTTCTTAATTATGATGCAAAATTGCACTAAAAAAAGCGATTTATACAAATCGCCAAAAGCTTAGTGTAGCCCTCACACCCTTAGTTACCAATAACAAAAACCACGTTTAAACGTTTTAAATTTAGTTTTTATCGGCAGATTTTTTTTCAACTTTTTTTAATCTGCTGTCTACAGAAAACATAAAAAAGATTAAACCCAATAAAATTACAGCCACACAAACCACAACTACGTAGATTTTTCCTGATGCATACAAACTATCAGTAATGGCAGAATTTTCATTCTGAGCAAACAACTGGCCGGTAACCAGCAGCATTAAAAAGGTTATTATAAATTTCTTCATGATCATTAAGCAATATTTTTTTCGTTAGTTTCCAGAACGCGTACCCTAAACAATAAAGTGTACATCCAATAGCCAATTAATATCCACCCAATACAAGCAGGATAAAAAATCATTCGCATTCTGCTATCCAGGTCATAAGAATTAAAACCAGGATTACCTCCATTGCCGGGATGCAACGAATCAGACAAACGTGGCAGCACAAACAAAAGCACCACCATCATAGGAAAGGCAAATATGTTGTATATAGCAGAAATCTTTGCCCGTTTTTGATCTTCATCAATGGCATTTCTCAATATCATGTAGGCAAAATAAAGCAGCAATGCTATGGCAGCAAAATTTTGTTTTACATCAAAGCTCCAGGCCTGGCCCCAGGTAAACCTTGCCCAAATGGCGCCGGTAATAATGCCCAGAATACCAAAAATGATACCCGCATTTACACTTTCTACTGCTTTAAGGTCGCTTTTTGCATCTCCGTTACTCAAAAATTTAATACTTTGAACTACAGAAATACTAAACAGCACAATCATACTAAACCACATAGGAACGTGGAAATACAGATTTCTGATACTTTCATGAAGAATGGGTAGTTCGGGGGTTTTAGCCAAAAAGCCAGCAATTGTGGAGTACATCACCAAAACAGCACCTAAAATTTTCCACCAGGATTTATACATTATTAATAGATTTTAGTCTCGCCAAAGGTAGGGAAATAACAATATAGAAAAAGCCATGACAAGCACATTGATGATGAGCAGTGTAAAAATTTCATCCAAACTCACACTCCGGTCAAGCCCGTCACAAGCATTTTTTGTTAACTTAATTAAAACGGTAATTACCGGGATAATGACAGGAAAACTAAGAATGGCCATCAGCATTCCACCATTTCCAGCTTTCGATGCTATTGCGGAAATCATGGTGAAAATGGTAGAAAAACTCATGCTCCCCAATAAAGTAGCGATGAGGTAGAGGCCAAGATCTTCTGGTGTGTAGCCAAATACCAAAGTGTAAAATGCCAATGCTACTACAGTAACCAATAGCATTAAAAACATGTTGTAAATGGTTTTGGAAATAATAAGTGCCAGTGGACTGGCTATCGTGTATACATAAAGCTGTCTCCCTTTACTTTCCTGGAGGAAACTCTTAGAGACTGTATTAATGGAGGCAAAAAGCATAATGATCCAGAACAAAGCATTCCAGGTTACCCCTTTTAACGACACAAAGGATAAAAAACAAACAAATACTGTTGAAACCACATATAGCAGCACACCATTTAAAGCGTATTTTGACCGCCATTCTAACAGAATCTCCTTTTTTATCAGATGTTTTACTTCCAGGACAAGCTGCATCACAGAGAATTAGGTAAGTGGACGATTAGGATCAAGCGGAAAAGCCTTTTTTTCCTTTCTTACGGTAAGCATTAGTAATGCACCAGCAAGGATCACAAACCATCCCCATTTAAATTTCACCATACCAGATGCCAGGTTAATGAGCTTTTTAAAGTGTAAAAAGCCAAATGCACCATGAGTTTTAAACCAAACCGCAAGTAAGGTAAGTATCACAAAAACTACTACTGCCCAGCCTGAAAAACGCATTAATCCGGTTTTATTTGCCAATGCGCCAAGTAAGGCCAGCACCACAAATACATAAAAAATGCTTCCCAGATAAGGATCTATCCCAAAGTAATTCCAGTTTCCCATAATTGGAACATGAACCAGGGGACATAAACCACCTGCAGCCATTACAATGGCCCCTACAACGCCTTGTGCTTTCATTTTTATTTATTTACGGGGGTCTATTCCCATTTTATCTGCAAAATGTGCGCAATAATCACGCAAATCCTCAATAATTAAGGTTTCACCTGTAGCCTTTAAAAAACTATCGCCCATAGTTTGCAAGGTTTCATAAAAAAAACGCTTCATTTCATCAACCGGCATATCTTTGGTCCACAAATCTATGCGCATAGAATTTTTGTAGTTATGGTCCCACAATGCCAGCATCATAGATTTTACCGGAACCTTATCCTGTGTTTCTGCATCGGTAGACTCCCAAAGCAAATTTTCAGGCACATTGTTATCATCAAGTTCAACTGTAATTTTTATTTCTGCTGTTTTCATTTTAATCTTATGGTATTTTTTAATCTTTTAATGTCTTTTCCTCTAGGTTGTAGTGCTTCTTAAAATTAGCATCAGCACTAGTGTAAATACTATAAGCAGTCCCTCTACTACCCAAAGTTTGCGCAGCAAAGGTATAAACTTCCTAAAAACCAAATCTGCAATAAAAGCAATAATTGCAGTAGTGAAATAGAAAATTGACTGTAAGCTGTTGATGTTGATATGTGCGGGAGCGGTAGATGGCGTTTTAAAAAACAACATTATCCCGGTAACCAAACATATAGAACTCACTAAATTTAAGGGTGTCAGTTTCACGGATAAACGCTTTATTTTTTAAACTTCTTATCCTTTTTCCACGGTGTTGGGTTGTTAGCCTTTTTCTTGGCTTTAGCTGCTGCTGCCGCTGCAATGGCGGCGGCATGTTTCTTTTCATGAAATGCACCTTGAAAATTAGGATCATCCTTACGCTTTTGATCATCAATAGCACGTGCAATAGCCTGCTTTTCCTCATACGGTGTTTCTTCTACAAAAACTTCCGCAGGCAAGGATAAAACAGGAACTGTTTGACGGATCAGTTTCTCTATTTTCCTGATGTAATATTTTTCAGCTTCCGTGTAAAAAGTCAGGGCATCACCTTTAGCATAGGCACGTCCCGTCCTTCCAATCCGGTGTACATAGTCTTCAATAATAATAGGTACATCAAAATTGATTACATGACTTACCTCACTCACATCAATTCCTCTTGAGGCTACATCTGTAGCCACCAATACACGCACATTGCCTTCTTTAAAAGCATTGATGGAATTGATTCTGGTATTCTGGCCCTTATTGGCATGAATTACCCTTACCGCCTCTTCTCCAAAACGACGAACAATGAACCTGTAAATATTATCGGCAACGGTTTTGGTTTTACAGAAAATAATGAGCCTTTTGTAAGCCTCATCGTCTTTTAGCAAATGCTGCAGCAGGTTTACCTTAGTTTTAAAATTAGGCACTTCGTAAAAAACCTGAGTAACTGTCGAAGCTGGCGTAGCCTGCTCTCCTACCTCTATAATGGTTGGGTTTTTAAGGAAATCGCCTGCTATCTTTTTAACCAGGTCACTCATTGTTGCGGAGAACAACAAATTCTGCCTTTTACGAGGCACAATCTCCAGGATACGGTGAATAGAGCCAATAAACCCCATATCCATCATTTTATCTGCTTCGTCCAGCACCAAAAACTTCAGGTATTGCGTATTGATATGCCCTGCTAAATAAATATCCAGGAACCTCCCTGGTGTGGCAATAATAATATCAACACCGGCCTTAATTTGTTCAATCTGAGTTTTAGGACCAATTCCTCCAAACACCACTACTGAACGCAAATCGGTATAAACCGAAAACATTTTTACATGTTCGGCAATTTGCATGGCCAGTTCACGTGTAGGGGCCAGAATTAGCGCCCGAGCAGCATCTCCCTGCGCATATTTTAGCTGCATTAATATAGGTAACACGTAGGCAGCCGTTTTACCTGTACCCGTTTCTGCTATACCAAAAATATCCTGCCCGGATAACACAGGGGCAATTGCCTTTTCCTGTATAGGCGTAGCTGTACTAAAGCCGGCATCCGCAACGGCATTTAGGATCTGCCTGTTTAAATTAAATTCTTCAAAGCTTTTAGCCATACCGGCAAAGGTAGCGAATCTTTATCTTTGTACTTGCTCCTTATGTGCTAAAAACATAGCTTTGGGGTTATGAACAGTATCCTCATCAAGGCCGCAACACTTGTAAATGAAGGCCGGATTTTTATAGCCGATGTATTTATTAAAGATGGCTTTATTGAAAAAATAGCACCTAACATAGATATTAAGGCAGATCAGGAAATTAATGCCGAAGGTTTACACCTGCTGCCTGGGATGATAGATGACCAGGTACATTTCAGAGAACCCGGACTAACGCATAAAGCAGATATATTTTCTGAAAGCATGGCCGCAGTTGCTGGTGGTATTACTTCTTACATGGAAATGCCCAATACTGTTCCTAATACATTAACACAAGATTTGCTGGCAGATAAGTATGCTATAGCCGCAGAAATGTCTCTTGCAAACTATTCTTTTTTTATGGGTGCCTCCAACAACAACCTGGAGCAGGTTTTAAAAACAGACCCAAAAAATGTATGTGGAATAAAGGTTTTTATGGGATCATCTACCGGAAATATGCTGGTAGACAATGAAGTTGTACTCGAAAATATTTTTAAGGAGGCTCCAATCTTAGTTGCAACTCATTGCGAAGACGAGCAAACGATACAGCATAACCTGGCTGTATTTAAGGAAAAATATGGAGAGGATCTCACGATAGATATGCACCCGTTAATTCGTAGTGCCGAAGCTTGTTATAAATCATCTTCTTTGGCGGTAGAACTGGCAAAAAGATACCAGACAAGACTGCACATCCTGCACATTTCTACAGCAAAGGAGATACTATTATTTGACAATGTTACACCGCTAAAAGATAAAAGGATTACTGCAGAGGCTTGTGTACATCATTTATGGTTTGACGACCGTGATTATGCGACAAAAGGAAACTGGATTAAATGGAATCCGGCAGTTAAAACAGAAGCAGATAAGAATGCGATATTAAAAGGTGTGCTGGACAATTATATTGATGTGATTGCAACCGATCATGCTCCGCACACCATTGAAGAAAAAGAGCAATCTTACAGTAAGGCGCCTTCTGGCGGCCCTCTGGTACAACATGCTTTGTCTGCCTTGCTGGAAATGTATCATCAGGGAAAAATTACCTTAGAGAAGATTGTAGAGAAGGCTTCGCACAATGTTGCCACTTGCTTTCAGATTGAAAAAAGAGGATTCATTAGAGAAGGCTATTGGGCGGATCTTGTTTTAGTAGACCTGAATGATCCCGTAAAAGTTATTAAACCTAACATATTGTACAAATGCGGCTGGTCGCCTTTTGAAGATCAAACCTTTCAATCCTCCATCATCTACACCCTGGTTTCCGGAAATGTGGCTTACAATAAGGGTAAGTTTACCACAAATGAAACGGGTAAAAGATTGGCTTTTGACAGGTAAAACAGATGAATTCTAAAATACGCCAACTGGCTATTACAGCATTTTTGGCACTCCTGCTGTATTTGGTTGGCTTAAGCCCTGCCTTAGTAGAAAAACTATATGTGTATGGCTCCTATCCAATCACTTCTGCTATTCAGCGGTTTTTGAGTTCATTTTTCCCATTTTCGCTGGGGGATTTCCTGTACATCATCCTGGTAGGCTATGCGTTATATTCCGTAATCAATGGGGTAAAAAAGCTAAGTAAGACAAAAAAGTATTTTGGCGGCAGCTCTAATAAGCCGTTATTAATCCAACCCATCAACTTTTTATTAATCCTTTACGTCACTTTTAAACTATTATGGGGATTAAATTATGTCCGTTTACCTATTGCTGAGCAGTTGGGCATTAGCAACGAAAAGTACACTACTGCGCAACTGGTTGCTCTGGGAGATTACATGACTGATCGGATTAATAAGATTCAGGCAGAGCGAAATCCGGATACTTTAATTCAGCATATCTATAGTATAACGGAACTTGAAACTAAAGCAGCGGCATCTTATAAGCAACTAGCAGCTAAAAACAGCTTTTTCAAATACAATAATCCATCACTGAAACCTGTTTTAAACAGCTGGCTGGTCACAAAAATTGGATTAGAGGGATATTACAATCCTTTATCGGGAGAAGCAAACGCAAACATGATGCTCAATGCGGCCAACCTTCCTTTTGTAGCTTGTCATGAAATTTCCCATCAACTGGGTATTGCCAGGGAAGACGAAGCCAATCTGATTGGATACCTGGTTGCCACTGCAAGTTCTGATCTGGATTTCAAGTACTCTGGCAACTATTGTGTGCTTAAAAACGTACTTTTTGAAATTGGCGTAAAATCTCCGGCCGATTATGTACGACTGCGCAAAAAAATCAACGCAGCTACGCTTAAAGATTTTAAAGCAGACAAGGAGTTTTGGCGTAAATACAACAGCAACATGTTTGGATATATGGAAACTACGCTAGATCAATTTTTAAAACTGAACAACCAGCAGAAAGGTGTAGAGAGCTATCAGGATATTGTACTGTGGCTGTATAATATTCATAAAAAAGCGTTAAAACTACCCTCACGTTGATTCATACTTTGCTACGGCATCAGTTAATTGTTTTTTCAGTTGCTTAACCAGAATCCTTGGGCCTAGTACTCTAATTTTTGAACCAAAGCCTAATAGTTCACGCTCCAGTTCGAAATTAAGAATCACTTGAATACTAAATATCTTTCCATCAGCTTCATTTGCCAATAACTTTTGAGTATGGTGCAAAGGTTTGGTGATGATATATGGCGCATTTGCCTCGTCAATCCAAAATATAACTTCGCAATCGCGCTGTCCCGGTGTTTTTGTAACGCCTATCACATCGTTATAATAAGAGGCAAGGTCTATCGTCTTATTTTCCCGATAAGGTTCCTCCTCTTCTTTTATAGTTTGGATTCTATCCAAGGCCAAATTCATGATATTAGAATTTCTCTTATGCTGCATACCAAGCACAAACCAACGGTTACGATATTCTTTGAGCAAATAGCCACTAAAACAAAAAGTACTGGCTTCTCTGGCTTTAAAGGATTGATAAGTGATACAAATAGCTTTCCTAACCACTATAGCTTTTCGAATTACCTCTATCCATTCCAGCCCCTTAAGATTCTCATTTTTCTCAAAATCAATTACAGGCGGACTAAGTGTTTTTTGAGAATAGATTTTATCTTCTAACTTGCTCACCATTTCATTTAAATCGGTAAAATGGTTAAATCCTTTAAATTGCTTCAACAAGTCTGATACTTCCGTAAGCACCTGCATGTCTTGCTGGTTCAGCGGACTATTGGTGATGCTATAATCTTTATCGCTATATGTATAGTACTTTTTATCTACAACCACTATAGGCGCTTCATAGCCTAGCTTATTGCTGCGCATCATTTCAATATCAGCCTGTATTGTACGTTTGCTTACACCTGTATCTATCCCCTGGTATTCATAAATTGCATCACTGCAGGCTTCTATCAGGTCGTCCAACGTCCATTTCTTAAAACAATTTTGGAGACATTTATCAATGGTACGATAACGGATAAGCGCATTGCGATTTATAGGCATTTCAGATTATTTTTGCTGAATTTATAAATTATTTTTCACTACGCAAATAGACTGCGTACTTGATATATTCCTTTGTACCATTAAATAAAATAATGGTCATGGAAAAAGAGAAGATCAGCAACAGCGAGTTAAATGCACTAGGAATAAACGACATCGATATATTGGTGAGCTTTAGTCGTGTGGCAAACGGTTTATTAAAACATGGCGTGATGGATAAACGAGAAATATTAGCGAATCTTGAAGCAGTGATTGAAGACCCAATGCCTTATACATTAAAGAAAGGTGGAAAGTTTAAAAATATAGCCGAAAGCATTATCGAAATGCGCAAAGAGGGTCGATTTATTAAACAAGAGCGCAGCAACTTTAAATTGAAAGAAGAGCTAGCTGAATTCCCGGTTTGGGGATTGGAGCATATAGAAGTAGGCGCTTTAGCACAAATGAGAACAGCGGTTCAATTGCCTATTTCAGTAGCCGGTGCACTTATGCCCGATGCACATCAAGGTTATGGGTTGCCAATCGGCGGCGTACTGGCAACTACTGCAAATACAATTATTCCCTTTGCTGTGGGTGTAGACATTGCCTGCAGAATGTGCCTTAGCATTTTTGATTTACCTGCGGAAGCTGTAGATACGGAAAAGGATAAACTTAAAAATATTCTTTTAGACAGTACCTATTTCGGCATAGGTTGCACAACTAAATCTTATTTTGATAGCTCGCTATTTGACCGTAAAACATGGAACGAAACTAAATTGATACGCTCATTAAAGGATAAAGCTTATTCGCAATTGGGAACAAGTGGAACTGGAAACCATTTTGTAGAATGGGGCGAATTAACCATAGCAGATGGTGCCCTAGATGGCATCCCGGCAGGAAAATACTTAGCACTATTGTCACACTCCGGATCCCGCGGTTTTGGTGGAACAGTTGCAGATCACTATTCTAAAATTGCAATGACAAAAACTAAGTTACCAAATGAGGCTAAACATCTGGCTTGGTTAGACCTGGATAAAGACGAAGGTCAGGAATACTGGATTGCGATGAATTTAGCTGGTGAGTATGCAAGTGCCAATCATCATGAGATTCACAACAAAATTGCACGTGCATTAAATCATACGCCATTAATGAGGATAGAAAATCACCATAATTTTGCATGGAAAGAAAATCTCGCTGATGGTACCGAGGTTATGGTACACCGTAAAGGAGCCACTCCCGCTGGTGAAGGTGTGATGGGTATCATTCCAGGCTCAATGAGCACTCCAGGCTTTGTGGTACGTGGCAAAGGTAATATTGCAAGTATTAATTCTGCAAGTCACGGTGCTGGTCGTTTAATGAGCCGAAGCGCTGCTTTTAAACAGTTGGATAAGGCGGTCATTGCAGCAAATCTTATAGACAAACGAATTACGCTGATGGGTAGTGATATGGATGAAGCACCAATGGCCTATAAAGACATCCATGCGGTTATGGCTGCGCAACAAGATTTAGTTGAAGTGCTGGCAATGTTTGAGCCGAGGATTGTGAGAATGGCAGACCCAAGAGAAAAGCCAGAGGATTAATACTCAACATCAATAAAGAATAATTTAAAATAATTTTTGCTGCGCAGATACACTGCGCAGCATCTATCAATCTTTGTTTCAACAGATAAAGAAAAGGAGGATATAATGAAATTCAACATATTAAGGAGGGTTAAAAATCAGGTACTAAACTATGAAGGGGCAAAATCGTTTACACTTACGCCAGAAATGGAACTTTATACAGCTGTTGTTACCTGGGGTCTGAATGACTCTTTTTATGAGAAAAACGAGGCTCGTTTAGCCCGTCTTCAAAAATTGATTTCGGACTGTGATCCCATATTTGTTGGCAAACTAGCCGTTTACACCCGTACCAAAATGTATATGCGCTCAGTACCCATGGTTTTAACTACAGAATTGGCTAAGCGGCATGCTGGGGACAATTTGGTCGCTAAGGTAACAGAGGGCGTAGTTAACCGGGCAGATGAGATTACGGAGCTTCTTGCATGTTATGAATTATTAAATGAACGTTCTGGAACTAAAAGATTGAATCGTTTATCGAAGCAATTGCAAAAGGGCTTGTCGGCAGCATTCAACAGCTTCGATGAATATCAATTTGCGAAATATAACCGGGATGGTACAATCAAGCTACGTGATGCTTTATTTTTGGTTCACCCAAAAGCCAAAGATGATGCGCAACAAATGCTGTTCAATAAAATTGTAAACGGAACTTTGCAAACTCCTTATACCTGGGAGACCGAATTGTCTGCATTAGGGCAGCTGAATTATGATAGCAACGAAGCGAAAGCAGCAGCATTTTGCAAAAAATGGGAAGAATTAATTGACAGTGGCAAATTAGGTTACATGGCTTTATTGCGTAATCTTCGCAATATACAAGAGGCCGGAATAAGTTATCCGCATTTCCAAAAAGTATGCTCAAGACTTTCCGATTCAGAACAGGTTGCTAAAGCTAAGCAGTTTCCATTCCGCTATTTGGCGGCTTACCGGGAACTAATCACTACCGGTACCTACTTGCCAATAAAAGGCTTACCTAAAAAATTAAGTGCACTGCTATTGGGACATAATGGTTATACCGGAGAATTACTTGACACTTTGGAAAAAGCTGTGCAGGCAAGTGCTGCCAACATAAAAGGTTTTGATCATGAAACAAGAGTGTTACTCGCTTGCGATGTATCGGGCTCCATGCAAACCCCTGTTTCGGCGAAATCCAAAGTGTTGCTGTACGATGTGGGCTTGATGTTGGCCATGCTGCTACAAAGTCGTTGTAAAAATGTAGAAGTAGGGATGTTTGGAGATACATGGAAAACTATAAGCCTGCCACGCAATACTATACTTGGCAATATCCAAGAGTTTTATCGTCGTGAGGGAGAAGTAGGATATGCCACTAATGGTTACCTTGTGATCAAGGATATACTATCCCGTAAGATGAAAATGGATAAAGTTATGTTATTTACTGACTGCCAGCTCTACAATACATCGCCTACAACTGGAGAACACATACATGCTTTATGGTTACGTTATAAAGCCGAAGTGGCACAAGAAGCCAAGCTCTATTTATTCGACCTTAAGGGATACGCACAGGTACCACTACAGGTATTGAAAAATGATGTTTACCTGATTGCGGGTTGGAGTGATAAAGTTTTCGAGGTATTGGCTGCTTTAGAAAATGGAGGTTCAACCTTAGATGCGATCAATAAAATGGAACTATAAAAATATGTATGAGAACCCAATAAGTTCATATATTTAAAAGAATTAAAATAATAAGAATGCCGTAGAAACGGGTTACTTCGCGCCATTGAAGGGAGTTGGGCATTGTAGTGCAAGCTATGATGAGGGTTCGAGTCCCTATAGCGTACTCCCGTCCCGCGTTCACTTGTTGCTTCTTATTTAAAAAAGGTGCCGTAAATATGTGATACATCGTGTCGCCGGTTCGAGCCCGGCCTCTGGAGATTCCATTGTAGCTGAGCTGGTAGAGCAGTAAACACGCATATTGACTTTTTGCCCATAAAACATAAGAAGATGCCGTAAGCAAGCGTTACTTCAACCTGTAAAGTGAAATTGCACGCTTGCTGGATCGTAGCTCTTCTTTTTAAAATAATGAAAGATGCCGTGGGTATGTGATACTTCGCTGGTGAAACCGTGAAAACGGGCAGGTTCGAATCCTGAAAGCCACATGCCGGATATTGCTCTTTCATTTATATTTATAAACAAGCTTCTCTTAAAAAACGTTCACACAAATGGAGTTATCTGAAAATTTGAAACATAAAAGTTAGGCAGCTAAAAAACATGACGACGCCAAAACAATAAAACCCTAAAACATTCCTAAATTTGCCTGCATTATGGCAAAGATCTCCATTAACCTGGCAACAGGTTCTTTACAGAAAGAAGAAATCATTGTAGGAATTGATTTGGGCACCACAAATAGCCTGGTGGCATTTATCAATCCTGATAAAAATCCAGTGGTCATTAACGATACAGGAAAAGGACTTTTGGTTCCTTCGGTAGTGCACTTTAATGCCCAGGGTGATGCATTGGTAGGAAATGAGGCTAAAGAATTTTTAACCACAGATCCTGCAAACACCATTTTCTCTGTAAAAAGATTATTGGGCCGCTCTTATAAAGATGTAGCCGAACACCAGGACACTTTCTCTTACAAAATAATAGACGACGATACCGAATCGCTGGTTAAAATACAGGCCGGAGATAAATTCTATACCCCTATCGAATTGTCGGCCGAAATTTTAAAAGAACTCAAAGCCAGAGCAGAACATGCACTAAAAACACCTGTTAACCGGGCTGTAATTACCGTGCCCGCTTATTTTAACGACAGTCAGCGCCAGGCCACCAGAGATGCAGGCCGGTTAGCAGGATTGGATGTATTAAGAATAGTAAACGAGCCTACCGCAGCGAGTTTGGCTTACGGAATAGGCTTAGACCCCACAGAACAAAAAACTATAGCGGTTTACGACTTAGGTGGCGGAACCTTTGATATTTCCATCCTGGCTATACAGAACGGTATATTTGAAGTACTGGCCACAAACGGAAATACTTTTCTTGGTGGTGATGATTTTGACCGCGCCATTGTGCATTACTGGATTGAGAAAAACAACCTGAATGCAGCAACGCTTAAAGCCAATGCTTCGCTTACACAAAGCCTACGTTTAAAGGCTGAAGAAGCTAAAAAAGCCTTAAGCACACAAAACCTCTTCAATGAGAAATTGCGCGAAATATGGTGTACGTTAGACAAACAAACCTTTGAACAACTCATTAAAGCTAAAGTTGACGAAACTTTACATTCTTGTAAACAAGCTTTAGCGGATGCAAAATTAACCATCAAAGACATTGATGAAGTAGTATTGGTTGGAGGTTCAACCAGAACACCATTTGTTAAGCAACAGGTCGCAGAGTTCTTTGGCAGGCAACCCCATGATCAGATTAACCCTGATGAAGTTGTTGCATTGGGTGCAGCCATCCAAGCAGATATCCTGGCAGGAAACCGATCAGATATCCTGCTACTTGATGTTACGCCTTTGAGTTTGGGTATTGAAACTATGGGCGGACTGATGGATGTAATCATCCCTAGAAATGCAAAAGTACCTACCAAAGCAGGCAGACAATATACCACCTCTATTGATGGTCAGGTAAACATGAAAATAGCTGTTTTTCAGGGAGAGCGGGATCTGGTAAAAGAGAACAGGAAGCTTGCTGAATTTGATTTAAAAGGCATCCCTGCAATGCCGGCAGGACTTCCTAAGGTTGACATCAACTTTATCCTAAATGCCGATGGAATTTTAACGGTTCAAGCCATAGAATTACGCTCAGGTGTAAAACAAGAAATTGACATTACCCCATCTTATGGTTTAACAGACGATACCGTTGAAAAAATGCTGATTGACAGCATTACGCATGCCAAGAGCGATGTAGAGCAACGTATGCTGATAGAAGCCCGAAGTGAAGGTGAGCAACTGGTCTATACCGCAGAAAGGTTCCTTTCTAAAAACGGACAGGTATTAACAGCAGTAGAAACAGAAGATACCATTACGCATATTGAAGCATTGAAAGCAGCCCTGGCTACTGGTGATAAAGATAGTATCCTTAAAAAAGCTGATGAACTGAATGAGTTTACCCGTCCTTTTGCAGAGCGACTGATGGACATGGCCGTATCACAAGCCATGAAGGGAAAAAGCATAGAATAATTCGCACTTTTACATAAATAAAATACAAATTAAAGAGATGAAACAACAATTCATCTCTTTAATTTTTTTAGGCCTGCTTATACTCTGCAGCGGATGGGGCTTTTTTGCACACAAACGAATTAACCAATTGGCCGTCTTTACACTCCCAACCGGGCTTAGCCGCTTTTACAAGTTAAACATTGATTACATCAAAGATCATGCGGTAGACCCTGATAAACGCAGGTATGCTGATACACTGGAAGCCCCGCGGCATTACCTAGATGTAGAAAACTATGAAGAAAATATAGATAGCATACCTCGCAGCTATGAAGCAGCAGAAAAAAAGTATGGCTATAAAAAACTTCATGAGAATGGCATCCTGCCCTGGCAAATTCTAAAAAGCTACACGAAATTAGTCAATGCCTTTAAACAGAGAGATTCTATAAAAATACTTGTGCATTCAGCTTACCTTGGCCATTACATTGCAGATGCGCATGTACCTTTACATACTACTGCCAACCACAACGGGCAACTTAGCAATCAGGTAGGCATACACGCATTTTGGGAAAGCAGGCTCCCGGAATTATTTGCTGGAGAATACAATTTTATCACTGGCAGGGCAAAGTATATAGAACATCCTTTAGCTGAATCATGGAAAATCATTACTCATACCCATCAATTGGTAGATACCGTATTATCTGCTGAAGCAGAATTGAATAAAAAAGTTAAAGGTTATCAGAAATACAGCTTCTCAGAGCGGAATAATCAGGTTACAAGACAATATTCAGAAAAATACTCCAGGGCGTATCAGCGGCTCATCAACAACATGGTAGAAAAGCAAATGCGTGCTTCAATTCTATCTGTGGGCTCTTTCTGGTATTCTGCATGGGTTGATGCCGGGCAACCTGTAATGGAGCACTTAATTAAAACAGAGCCAGAAGCAACAGACAAGAAAGAAGCTCAGGCAACAGAATCAAAGTATAAAAAGGGACAGATTATTGGAAGAGAATATTAAACCGTTTTGTCTTCCTCTATTTCTTCTATAACTTCTTTAGCTTTAAACATAGATTGTACAGCAGCAAAAATTACCGGGGCAAAAGTAACCACACCAATAAATATGATTACCAGTGAGAAGTTATCCCTGATGAAAGGTATTTGTCCTAGCAAATAGCCTGCAAACAACAGACTGCCTATCCATGCCAAACCGCCAATTACATTGAAATAAGTAAACTTACCAAATGGCATTTTAGCGACACCCGCAACAAAAGGTGCAATTGTTCTTAGAATGGGTAAAAAGCGACTAAAAATGATGGCTTTACCACCATGTTTCTCAAAGAAATCATGAGATTTATAGTAGTATTCAAGTTTCAAGATCCTATTTCCTTCCTTAAATACGGCGATCCCAAAATAGCTTCCAAACTTATAATTTAAGCTGTTACCGCCAATGGCTGCAACACAAAGCAAAAGAAACATTACCCAGATGTCCAGACCCGTACCGCCTTTTGCAATTAAGGTACCCATTGCGAACAACAGAGAATCTCCCGGTAAAAAGGGAGTAACTACGAATCCGGTTTCTGCAAAAATAATCAGGAAAAGAATCAGATAGGTCCATGTAGAATAATCTTTAATGATCTCTACCAGGTGTTTATCAATATGTAATAAGATGTCTATGAATTGTGCGAAGAAGTCCAAAGTCGTTTTTTTTTCAAAAGTAAATATATCGTGATCAATAACCACGATATATTTAAGTTTTGTTTGTCATATTAGTTTTGCAGAACCAGATTTCCTGTAACCTCAGTTGATGATGTACCTCCAAGCCAAATGGTATAAATTTTACCAGCAGTAAGAGTTAGGCTACTGAATGTTACCGGACTGGCAAGTCCTTCAACAGTAAATTTTGCAGCTGGATCAACTTCATAATAATTAGTGATGCTAAGGGGTAGAAAATCACTAACCAACGCAGTAGTAGTGCCCTGAACAGTTATCTTTAAAGGCACAGTATTGGCGATCAAGCTATTAAAATGTATAAATCTTACTTTCGCCTTACCTGAGGCCGGAGCAGTAGTATTATCGTTCACGGCAACAGCAGCTCTACCATTAATGGGGCTACTTGGTTTATAATAATAAAACGTAAAGCTTCCTCCAATATCCAATATCACTCTAGAATCTGCATTAGCAACTGTAGCGGCCGTTGAGCCCGCATCTTTAAATGCATATAAATTATTAATCGTATTGGTAGTTGCATAACCAGAAGCCTGTCCATATGCTACGGTTTGTGTTCCAAACCTAGCATTCGTTACATAAAATTCTTGTGCAGCTGAACCACTGAAGGCATTTACAAACTGTACTTTTACGTCGCCGGTAGGTATCGGCTCCGGTTCAGGGTTATCCTTAGTGCAAGAAGCGCTTAATGCCAATATGCCAAAACAAGAGACCATCAAAGCCCATGTGGTCCTTTTTGGTAAATCGAATAATGATTTCATAATTTTATTTTTTTGCTGTAAAACAAAATGGCTTGGTCAAAAACCAAGCCATTAAATGAATTTATTTAACTTAATTATAACTGTTTAGCATCACCGGCATCACCAACATCAGCACGTTTTCGTTCTCATCATTGGTCTGCGGAATCAATAATCCCGCCCTGTTTGGTGTAGAAAGTTCCAAAGTAACTTCTTCTCCAGATAAATTACTCAGCATTTCAATCAGGAAACGTGCATTAAAGCCAATCTCCAGATCTTCACCTTCATATTGGCAGCTTAAACGCTCATGTGCCTCATTTGCAAAATCTAAATCCTCTGAAGAGATATTTAATTCAGAACCACTGATCTTTAAACGAACCTGGTGTGTGGTTTTATTAGCAAAAATCACTACCCTTCTTAAAGTATTTAAAAATAAAGCACGCTCAATAACCAGTTTATTAGGATTATTAGCTGGAATTACCGCTTCATAGTCCGGATACCTTTCATCGATTAAACGACAAACCAGATTGATGTTTTCAAATTTAAAAAAAGCACTTGTTGCATTGTAATCCACAGACACGTTGATATCAGTTGAAGGCAATGCCGCTTTTAATAATGTTAATGCCTTTTTAGGCAAAATAAAGGAAGCTGTCTTGTCCGCTTTGCTGTCCGTACGTCTGTATCTAACCAGCTTATGCGCATCTGTAGCAACAAAAGTAACGTGTTCATCAGACAATTGACAATATACACCGGTCATTGCCGGACGTAATTCATCATTACTTACTGCAAAAATTGTCTTGGTAATTGCCTCAGACAATACAGACGCAGCAAAATTAATAGAAGAAGGGTTTTCAACCACAGGGATTTTAGGAAAATCATCTCCATTTTCTCCACTCAGTTTATATTTACCATCACCGGCACTAATTTCTATAGAGAATGAGTTGTCATCAATATTAAAAGAAATTGGTTGATCTGGCAATGTTTTCAATGTATCCAATAAGATTTTTGCCGGTACAGCAACCTTACCACCTTCTTTAGATTCTACAGGCAGGGAAGTTGTCATACTGGTCTGCAAATCTGTAGCGGAGATCGTTAAGCTGCCCTCTTTAATTTCAAAAAGGAAATTTTCAAGTATAGGCAAAACGGTGCTGCTGCTGCTTGCACCATTTACCGTTTGTAAATGTTTTAAAAGTGTTGAAGTGGATACTATAAATCTCATAATTTGATTTTGTCAGTTCTCAAAAATATAAAAATTACCTTGCATACTTGTGCCTGCGGTAATAATGTTGAAAAATTGAGAACGATATTAACAATAAAAGGGGTACGAGCACATTTACCAACTGCCATTTTGACTTTTCCTCCCTCAACAATACCTTATTCAGGAGCCTCACTTTCAACTCTTTGTTTCTTAAAGAGATTAAGCTCTCCTCATTACATAAATAATCGGCAACGTTCAACAAAAATACCTTATTGCCATAATTATTTTGCGTGTATCGGTCAAAACCCAACGGAAAAATAGAATTGTCCTTTGTGCTAATTTGATTTTTAAAGAGATCCCCATCTCCAATCACTATCATTTTCGCCCGCTTGCTTACGGCTGGAACCTCATAAGGTTCAGTAATCCCCTCTGGCACCGCCCGGTTCATAAAAACAGATGGAAATTCGCCTTCCAGCAAAACCGCAACAGGTTGCGGGGTACTTGCATATTCACGTGGATCTGGTTGCTCCGCCACCATTTGTAAAGAAAGCAACTTCGGTGCTGCATGCAGCTTGTTAAAAGCAGAGCTTCGCAAAATCACTTTCTTAACAATCCCTTTTACGCCTATCGTATCTACCGTACTCACAAACTCGGCCCGCAAGGCATCTATGTTTTTCACCAAACTATTGGTGCTATCCGGAAGCAATAATGGATAATACACCCATGGTGCCATTTGTATCTGACTTTGGCTGCCCCCGCTACTCATTGCCAATGGAATTTCCACACAATTTGCATCTGCCAAAAGGTTATAATTTACCCTTGCACCATAGGTAAAAAGCATATCATCAAGGTTCAGCTTTTTATTAAAAGCAAGCTGCTCTCCTTTGCCTTTTAAACTGTCCAGATCAGCACTTACCTGGTCTATAGACCAAACCACACTGCCACCTCTTGATATAAAATAATTGAGTTTATACTTTTCCGCTTCAGTAAATTCCTGCTGAGGTTTCGCTACCACCAGCAACTTCAGCTTATCTAATCCTGCCCTGGTAATGCTTTGAAGATTTACACGACCAACTTCATAGCTATCAGACAACGATTTCATCGCGTCACTCAGCTGCAAATCAGACAATTCTCCATTACCTTCGGTAAATCCAATTCTGGGGTTGATACCAGTTACCACCTTTCTAATGGCAGAAGTAAAGCTGTATTCCAGGTTTTGAATGGAATTATTAATATTTTCTTCATAACTACCTGAAGCATCCTGATTTTGAAGCAATTTAACTGCAATCTGTCTCCCGTCACACTGTACCAGTGCCATAGGAAAAACTGTTTTTTGCTCAAAGCCGTTGTCATTTTTAATGTTCAGGTTGGTAGCTTCAATTCCAATAGCATACAAGTGCTGCATCACAGTATCCTGCTCATTCACAGGCAAACCAGATAGCGGATCTACAAAAGTAACCTTAACCTCGGCGTTATAAGCCTTATAATCATTTAGCAAATCCCTCGTTGCCTGCTGTAAACGCTTGAAAGCAGCAGGCATATCGCCATCCAAAAAAACAGTTATGCTAAATTCCTTTGTAGATTTCTTTAATAGCTCACGCGTTTTATCGGTAAGCGTAAAGCGTTTTTCTTTGGTAAAATCAAAGCGGGTGTACGCAAATGCAGTCACTATATTTAAAAACAACAAAACCAGCAAGAAGCCCCATTTAAACCGACCAACAGTTAAAGATGTTAAGCCCAAAAATACGGCAATCAGCGTTAAAAAGTAGCTTAAATCACGTGTATCCAGCACTCCCCTACTCATAGACTGGTAGTGTTCGTTAATACTCAGGTAGGTAAATATGCGCTCAATTCCGCTGCCCGAAAATATTTGTCCTAAGGCATCAAAACCACTATAGGTAATAAAACAGATAAATACCGCAATTGCAAAAGCCACAACCTGGTTTTTTGTAATTGAAGATGCAAATATGCCAATGGCCACAAATACACTTCCCAATAGCAGTAAACCAAGATACGAGCCAATTATGGCCCCAGAGTCTACATTTCCGAGGGGCATTGCC
Organism: Pedobacter sp. MC2016-14; assembly: GCF_020991475.1. Lineage (NCBI taxonomy): Bacteria > Pseudomonadati > Bacteroidota > Sphingobacteriia > Sphingobacteriales > Sphingobacteriaceae > Pedobacter > Pedobacter sp. MC2016-14. The sequence continues at coordinate 2,295,104 of NZ_JAJMPA010000001.1, read as the reverse complement.
AGCTCATATACAGAATAATAATATACCAGGGTTGGCAGTAAGGTAAACACCAATAATACAAAACAAGCAAGATACTTACCTAAAATAATCTCCCAGCTCCGCAATGGCCTTGTAGCCAACAGTACATATGTATCTTCTCTGCGTTCTTCAGCAAAAGAACGCATGGTAATAGCTGGTATTAAAAAGATAAATAAAAATGGGCTGAGACTAAAAAAGCCCGTAAGCTCTGCATAGCCATAAGCCAGAATAGAAGTATCGGGGAAAAACCAAAGCAACAAACCCGCTGCCAGTAAAAACACACCAATGGTGATATAAGCCATTAATGAGTTCAATAAACTAAATAATTCTCTTTTAAAAACGGCGTACATCCCCATCATGAAGCTTCCGTGCCTAAAGTTAATTTCCTAAATACATCTTCTAGCGAAGAACTGTTGTGTTGCAATTTCAAATCCTGAATTGTGCCGTTGGCGACAACATTTCCCTTATTAATGATGATGACATCATCACAAAGCGCTTCTACCTCCTGCATAATATGCGTAGAGAGGATTACGGTCTTATCAATGCCCAGCTTTTTAATCAGACTGCGGATGTCTATCAGCTGATTGGGATCAAGCCCCGATGTAGGTTCATCTAAAATTAATACCTCAGGATCATGAATAATGGCCTGAGCTAAGCCTACCCGCTGTTTATAACCTTTAGAGAGAGCCGCAATTTTCTTGTGCTGCTCATCCTGTAGGCCAACCAGCTCAATAACTTGTTGCACTTTTAAAGAAACATTTTTTAATTGGTAAGTATTGGCAACAAAGCCCAGAAATTCCTTTACGTACATATCCAGATACAACGGGGTATTTTCGGGCAAATAGCCAATTCTACGCCTTACTTCGAGGCTTTGTACTTGCGTATCAAACCCACAAATAGCTACGCTACCTGCGCTTGGATGTAAATAAGAGGTAAGCATTTGCATAGTTGTAGACTTCCCCGCACCATTAGGACCAAGAAATCCCAGAATCCTTCCCGGTTTAGCCGCAAAACTAATCTCATTTACCGCTTTTTGTCTGCCATATAGTTTTGTTAAACCATCTACCTGAACACTCATGTCCAAAAGTAAATAAAACTATGCGAACCAACCTACAATCCATTCTGCAATATTCCATAATGCAATAGCCAGCAGTGCCATAATTACCAATAAAATTACGATTGCCATAATTAATGTACCCTTACCACTTCCCTGATGTTTTCCCTCCAGGTAATGTTCACGCATAAGTTTCAGGTTTCTGGTGTTGGCCTTAAAAAAGAAATCAAAAACCTGTCCAATTAAAGGGATTGTGCCAATGGCCGCATCCAAAACAATATTGATACACATCAGGATGACAACTTTTCTGCTGGCACCTTTATTGACCATTGTCAATACCAAACCTGCCGACACAAAAAAACCCGTCATATCTCCCAGGATAGGAAAAAGATTAATGATGGGATCAAATCCGAACCTAAACCTGGTTCCCGGAATCCTGAACTGTTCATCAAGCAAGTATGATATGCGTTTTACCCAAACCAGTCCGGGTGTTTTTACCGCATAAACAGGATCAGTCGTATTTTCCATACTATCCTCTCCATTGTTCAATGCCATCTTGCTGGGCGCTCAGCCGATGTTGCAGACGATCTCTTTTTTCTCTAAGTGCAGTTAAGGTAGCATTCCATTCTAATTTTTGGCTGCCTTCAGCTTCCAAAAATCTGGTTTCCGCAACACTAATGTCTTCGGTCAATTTTTCCAGTTCAGATTTTACCGGAACATAAATCTCTTCCTGCACACTAAATCTTCTAATATCCTTGGTTAAAGGCAGAAGCACGGCATCTAAAGGGGTTTCCCAATTTTCCCATACATGGGCAACCAATACAGATTTTCCATCAGGAATTTCAGCTGATACCGCATCAAGGTATTCTGAAACGCTTTCCGCACGTAAAGTTTCACCTGCAGATCCAGCAATCATTCCTCCCGCAACGCCCACAACGAATCCTAAGGGCCCTGCCAAAAGGCCAATTAACCCGCCCAGTAATCCACCGCCAAGCGCAGCATCACCTTCACTTTCATCCTTCGCAGAGCGAATAGAAGTTTTACCGTCCAAATCTTTTACCAGCACATAAGTTTCACCAACTTTTATATCCTCTGTTGAATCTAGTTGCTGTATGGCTTGCAATCCTTTAAAAGCATCTAATTCGGTATCAAACAGGGCTTGAATCATTTTTTCCATAATCGTATCGCATTTGCTTAGCGTACCTTTACAACAAGAACTAGCGTTGTTTAGTTTGTCCTTTAATGCAATAGATTTAGTAAAAACTAATCAAACATCACCCTGCCGGGATTGTTTAGCTTTAAACATCCTGCCTTTATGAAAATACCCAAGAAATTTAAACCCCTTCATGTACTTGCTGCATTACTCATTACCTGTTTATTCTCCTGTAAATCCGGCCCGGTAAATTTGTTCAAATCCACTTCGCCGCACGAAGCCTACCAGCGTAAACTCATTACTGCTGGTCTGGATAAAACCGCAATGGTGACTTCATGGATCAACGCTGCAGACCAAAGTTTACAAAAAGCACTCAACATTAGTATTCCTTTTAAAGAAACAGGATACTTTGCCGCGGAGCGGATTCCTGCCGCAGCTTATAAATTTACCGCTACCAGAGGGCAAAAATTAAATATCATCCTTAGCAAAAATCCTACAGAGCTATTTACTATTTACATGGACGTGTGGGAACAAAATGAAGACGGCCGACCAAAATTATTAGCTGCCGCAGATACACTTGGTAACCCATTACAACTAGAAATTAAACATACTGGAACATACCTCATCAGGTTGCAGCCCGAGCTTTTACGGAGTGGCCAGTATACTTTAGAAATTACTCTAGGACCATCTTTGGCATTTCCTGTAAAATCAGCAGGAAGAAACAATATTCAAAGTTACTGGGGAGACGGGCGGGATGCCAACAGCAGGAAACATGAAGGTATTGACATCTTCAGCAGTTTTCGAACCCCGGTTATTGCCGCAGCCGAAGGTACCGTAGTTCGCGTAAATGAGAACAACCTTGGTGGAAAAGTAGTTTGGATGCGTCCAAAAGGAAGAGATTATACCTTGTACTATGCACACCTGGATCAACAAACTGTTGTTGAAGGTCAGCAAGTGCAAATCGGGGACACACTCGGTTTGATGGGTAATACAGGCAATGCAAAAAACACTGCGCCTCATTTACATTTTGGCATCTATGCCAGCGGCGGGGCAATAGACCCCTTATCATTTGTTAACCCTACCATAAAGCCTGCCGCCAGCATCACCGCCGCGCTGAATAACTTAAATGCAACCCTACGCACAACAGGCAACACCATTTTACGTGCCGCACCCAATGTTACGGCGATACAACTGCAAAGCTTAAAATCGGGCACCATATTACATGTCAATGCTGCCAACAGTGCCTGGTATACCGTTCAGCTTCCTAATGGTCTTACTGGCTTTATCCAAAATAAACAAGTCGTTAATGTAGAGAAGCCCCTTGGCAGTTTAAAGGTAAAAGCTTCCCAGTTGGCCGTATATGATCATCCAGACAGCCTGGCAGCCATAAAATCAAACCTCCCAACAGGTAAGCTGGTCACAATTTTAGGCCATTTTGAAAATTACCACCTCATTAAAGATGGACAAGAGCAAACAGGTTGGATTAAAATGTAAAAAGCTCCCCGGATTAATTATCCGGAGAGCTTTTTATGTAATTAAATTCAGTGCTATTTTCCAGTTACCTCATCAATAGCTTGTTGCTCCTTTAAGGAGTCTACATGATTTTTATCGCCAAAGTTCTGTGTTTTATCAGCGAAATATTCCAGAATCCCTACAATGGCATCTAGGTTATCCGATACCCGTTGATGCATGTCTGGCAAATCAATATCCAACCTTTTGTCACCAAGTTCTATATTATCAACTTCAATTTTACCGATCTTCTGTATAATTGCCTGTTGTGAATGTTGCAAGTCTTCTAATTCTCTTACAATCTTTTCCATCAGTTCAAATTTTTTCAACGTATCCATAACTGTATTTTAATTAGTGTTTAAATCATAAACAACCAATTACCCTGCCAGTATTTAAATTCACTTATTTAATTTAGAATATGTATGTTTAAATTATGGAACAACCAAGTGTTACCCGCAGTGTAATACACCAATGCGCTCCAACCTTTGCAAAAAGGAGAATTTGCCATCAGGTATTTTTCCAATTCCACACTTTACCATATCAATGTTCATATAGGCGCAGAATCCTACTTTTTTGAAGAAGGAACAGGAGAGCATTATGAAAGTGCTGCTTATGGTGGATTAAGAATAGATGCTGAAGGTAACAGTGTACTTACCGGCCTTTATGACGAGCACCAGCACCTCATCAAATAACCTTACTTTTTTAAATTTTCCAGGTAAACTGCTAAAATATTTTTCAGGTATAGTTCTGGTTTAGGCATGTTAATTACCGTTCCAGGCTCTTTATCTTGAGATTGTTTGATATAATTCGCTTTTATTTTACCCCAGTCTTTTGAATACAACTGGATAAACATATCCACAAATTGCTTATCTGTATAGTCTTTAGGAAGCTTACTCAACACAACTTCTATTTTATCTTCTTTTCTATGTAATACTGCCATTTTGATTTTTGAACTGCAAAGTTACAAACTAATTTGGTTGTTCTTTACATTTAGCAACTCGATAACTGTAGGTTTAAATTAGTTGCGATATTCTTTTGCTGTGGGATAAAAAATGAATTTTTACGCAGAACTCATATATTTGCATCATTATGGCTAAAAATAACGACGAGCAATTTAAAAATGTAATATCCCATGCTAAAGAATACGGATTTGTATTTCAAAGCAGTGAAATTTATGATGGCTTAAGTGCAGTTTACGACTACGGACAATTAGGTTCTGAATTGAAAAACAACATCAAAACGTATTGGTGGAAAGCCATGGTGCAAATGCATGAGAACATTGTGGGTATTGATGCCGCAATTTTTATGCACCCTAAAGTATGGAAAGCTAGTGGTCATGTAGATGGTTTTAACGACCCGATGATTGACAACAAGGATTCTAAAAAAAGATACCGTGCAGACCAGTTATTAGAAGATAAAATAGCCCGTTATGAAAAAGACGGCAAAACAGATAAAGCTGCTAAACTGCAGCAAGACATGGATGATGCTTTGAAAGCAGAAGACCTGCCTTTGTTAAAAGCATTAATTGAAGAACACGAAATTGCCTGCCCGGTTAGCGGCACAAAAAACTGGACGGAAGTTAGGCAGTTTAACCTGATGTTTAGCACACAGTTTGGTGCCATGGCAGAAGGTTCTGATGAAGTTTACCTTCGTCCGGAGACCGCTCAGGGTATTTTCGTAAACTTCCTGAATGTACAAAAATCAGGTAGAATGAAAATCCCTTTCGGAATTGCGCAAATCGGTAAAGCATTTAGAAATGAAGTTATTGCCCGTCAGTTCATCATGCGCATGCGTGAGTTTGAACAAATGGAAATGCAGTTTTTTGTGCGTCCTGGAGAAGATCAAAAATGGTTTGCCTATTGGAAAGAAGCGCGTTTGGCATGGCATGCTGCTTTGGGAACCAATCCAGAAAAATACCGTTACCATGACCACGTTAAACTTGCCCACTACGCAAACGCAGCTACTGATATCGAATTTGAATTCCCATTTGGCTTTAAAGAGGTAGAAGGGATCCACAGCCGTACAGATTTTGACTTGAAGCAACACCAGGAGTTTTCTGGCAAGAAAATGCAGTATTTTGATGCCGAATTGGATGCAGATGGTAAACCTTACGGAAATTATATTCCATACGTTATCGAAACCTCTATCGGTTTAGACCGGATGTTCCTGCTAACCATGATCAATGCTTTTGAAGAAGAAGATTTAAGCACAGAAGAGAAGCAGGACAGTAGAACTTTATTACGTTTACACCCTTGCCTGGCCCCTTATAAAGTAGCGATCTTTCCTTTAACTAAGAAAGATGGTCTGCCAGAAAAAGCAAGAGAAATCATGAACAGCCTGAAACTTGATTTCAACTGCCTTTACGAAGAAAAAGACGCAATTGGTAAACGTTACCGCAGACAGGATGCCATTGGTACACCGTTCTGTATTACCATAGATCACCAGACACTGGAAGATGATACGGTAACCATCCGTCATCGTGATACAATGGAACAACAGCGTATTGAGGTCAAAGAATTGCAGGAATTAATTGCCAGAAAAACCAGCTGGAAGAATTTGTTGAAGTAGAACCCAATTTGGTGCTTTTGGTTAGTGATAATACTAACCAAAAGCACCAACCTTACGGTGTACTCATTGCCACAGGCAACACCTTGCCATTAAAAAACTGATGCCCCGTGCGGGCAAAATCAGCAACATACTTACCCATTTCAAAAGCCATAACTGGCGATTGGTAACCAGGAAAAGCCTTTTCCAGCATTTCAGTCTGTGCAGATCCCAAAGCGAGGCAATTTACCTTTACCCCTGTTTCTGCAAGTTCTAGTGCAAGGCATTCCGTTAGCGTATGTAAAGCGGCTTTACTGGAAGAATATGCTGCAAGTCCGGCAAATTTAACACTTCCCTGAAAACCACCCATACTCCCAATATTTAAAATGTGGCTCCCACTGGGCATCAGCGGAAGTACATTTTTAATCATGTTAAAATGACCCAAAACGTTGCTTTCAAACATATCGGCAAGGTCCTCAGCAGTAGTCTCCATAAAAGGTTTATTTATCAGGGCACCCGCATTGTTAATTAAAATATCTACCGTTCCCAATCGCTCCTTTAAAAAAGGAACTAATGCCGCGTAATCATCTTTTACAATATCAAACTCCACCGGCAACAGCTTGCAATCAGGTGTAATTCCGCGGGCAATCTCCAGTAGCTTTCTCAGTTTGTCTGCCGACCTGGCAATGCAAACAACTGTATTTGAGGTACTCAATGTAAATTCCAATGCGGCTTCAAAGCCTATCCCACTGCTGGCTCCTGTAAGTATAATGTTCATTTATGCTATATTTATAAGCTGCGTAACAGGATGTTCAATCACAAACAATCCATCGTTGATCAATTTTTTGTGTTCCTCCTCTTGCTCAGCTTTTGTTTCCAGATACAAACGTACTTCTTTTTCCAATTCTGCGTTGTACTGTTTGTGGTATAGAATTTCAAGAATTTCCAACGTGGCAAGCCAATCGCTGGGATGTTCCATTTTTAAAGCTGCAAATAACGTAGGCAACTGTTCAAATCCTGTTCCTTCTTCTCTAATCCGCCTTATTTCTTTATACAGCTTGTGCAGGTTTTGCGTTTGCTCATCGTAAACCAGTTTTTGAGTTTGTTTTTCACTAATCTGTGTCAACTCTTCATAAGCATCCTTATCTGCCGCACCATTAAAAACAGCAACAATTTCTGCGCCAATAGCCATATCATAAGTTCCCCATTCTGGCGCAAATAATACCTTTCCATCTACAGTTTTTACAGTACAATCCTCAAAAACAATTAAGATGAGTTTATTTCCATTGTTTAGGATTTCTTTAACCACACCATTAATTTGAATGCCAGATTCAAAACTAAAATCTGCGCGTTGAGCTTTTTGAATGCCCAGGCCTTTTAAATCTTCAAAATCCAGGTCTTCTACCGCAACGTCTGATCCTATAATTTTACCCACAGGAGAAGAAAAACCATCCTTATGGTAGTGCTTATCATGACCCGGCAGTTCCTTATTATCAACAGCCAAAGCAGATGGTCCAGAGGTTTTAATGAACGTAACCTTCCCCTCCGCATCTACATACAAGTCGGTAAATATCCCCGTAACCTGCAGGCCAGAACTGTATACTGCAGTTGCTGTATTCTTACAGTCAATTGCTTTTTGTACACTCTCGGCACCACCACGTCTAAAGGCCATCGTGTCTGCAAATTCATCCAGCACATCAATTAAATTCTGGAAAGTTTCTGTCACAAACAGTTGAGGCTGCGTTTTAGTAATATCGTAAGCATAATTGATGGTGTATTTATTGTACCAAAGTTTTTCAACATCAGCTTTCATACAGCTGCTGCTTTCGCCAATGGAGGAAAGTAAACCAGCACCATATATTTTGGGATTTTCCAGTGTACCAATTAAACCATACTCAACGGTCCACCAATGGAGTCTACTCAGCAAAGCCATCTCAGAAGGCTCACCCATGTTATCAGCAATCAATTTTAAGCTTTGCTCAGCCGCTTCAATCTCTTCTATGGTGGTTCCGGCAGCTTCCTTTAAAATAGAAAGGTGACGAATGGCCTCATACAGCTCAAAATCTTTAGCAGAGAACATCGCTTTAGCACCAATAGATCCAAAATAACTCAGGTAATTATTATAATCCGAATCTGCTATAATTGGCGCATGTCCGGCAGACTCATGAATAATATCAGGAGCTGGTGTATATTCAATATGATTAATCTGTCGGATATCAGCAGCAATTACCAGCACTTTATAAGCCTGGTATTCCATAAACGCCGCAGGTGGAATAAAACCATCTACCGTAACAGCTCCCCAGCCCAATTTACCCAAATTATCATTCATTGTTTGCAAATCAGGAATGTATTCAATACTTAATCCTGCACGCTGCAAACCTTTTATATAAGGGTAAAATGCCACCTCTTTTAAATAACTGTAATTCTGTCTCATTACATAACGCCATACCGCCTGATCTACAGGCGTGTACTTTTCATAGTGTTGCGCAACAATAAACTGCCTTAAATGCTTAGGCAATCTGGCAACCTGGGGGTTGTTAAAGTCATTCATGAATTCAAATAAGTTTATACCAAAGCTAAACAATAAACCGAGCCAGGTGTGAGTTAAAATCCTTATTTTTTCACTTTAAAAGAGAAGTGGGTTTGAATAAAGTAACTGGCTACAGCCAGCACAACTGTAGTAATGATTTTGGAGATGGTTGGGTAAAAATCAAAGCTTTCTACCATGATTTTTATCATCCCATAATTGAGCATTAGATTGGCCCCCACAACCAGTGCGTACCTAAACATCTGGATCCTGCCCTTCAATTCCGATTGGGTAAAAACCACATATTTATTAAGCATAAAACCAATTAGAAAGGTTAGCGGAGTTTCTATAATTAATGTAGCCACATGGGCAGTAATCATTCCCGGCTTGAAGGGAATATATACATCCTTCTGATGCAGTACATAGTTGTAGATTAAAAAGTACAATACAATGCCACTTGCCGCATTAGTACCCCCAGAAACGATATACCTAAACGTATGTAAGCTTAAAAGGCCTGAAAATGGTGGATAAAAGAAATCTATAAACTTTAAAAGTACCTTACGCATGCAGTATTGATCTTCGGCGGCGAATTTAGGATTAAATTTTTAAATTCGGGATACCAGCAAAATCTATGGTTGCAGAATACCTGTATGTAGGATGCCGCTGGATACTTACCCCCACAATATTGAGTCCGAGGGTATTGTTAAGGATATTTTTTCTGTGGCCCAGATCGGCAACTCCTTTATCCAATAACAACAGGCATACGTTATCTAATCCCTTTGCAAATCCAAAAGCTAGGTTTTCTGCAAGAGACCTGTTGGGGTAATATTTACCAATTCTATCCTGTGCATTACGCCCATCTTTAGAACCGTGCCCGGCCAGGTTATATCGGTTCATTTCTATACCATGTTGGTCTGCACCATAAGTCAACAGTTCATCCGGATAAAACATTGGTAAACCCTTAATGAGTTTAAGGTCTATTTCCAATCCCCGATAATATTTATCCTGCCGATCTACTTTTAGATCCTCATAGTTGCGAAAAGCCTGCATTTTAAGGTTATGACTTTGTACAAAATCCTGAAAATAAGTTTTAAAAAAACGGTCCCCATCCATTCGCACGAGGTTCATATAGAAGATAATGTTCTTTTCTTCAGTGCTCAGGTAACCAGCATTTTTGGCTGTATTAGCCCTATTTAACTCTTCCTCTGTCCATTTACTTTGTGCATTGGCAGGATTTAAAAAAAACAAAGAAAACAGGGAGAAGAGAAAGAGATAAATGAGCTTCATGCTTACAATAACGAAATTTTATAATTTTTATTGGTTCTTCTTTTCTTTGCCTGTACTGATGTTTAATATATCATCCCCATTGTTCATTTTCTTTTTTTGCATAATAGAATCCAGCTTAACTGCAGCCTGATAATGAGCCTGTATTACGGGAAGGGTTTTTGAGGCAAAGATTTTAACATCCTGGTTTTCGGATTTTTGGCCGGCATTAAATAAGTCTACTGTTTTATTATGATCAGTAACCATCATTTGCACATAGTGCCTGTCAAATGCATCCCCAGCCAAAGTTTTCATCATATCCATATGCTTTTGCTCTTCTGCCGGAAAAGTGGATGGTAGCTCCAGACCTTTGCTTTTGGCAACTTCCTTAAGTTCCAAATTTGCTTTGGTATGATCAGTGACCATCATTTGTGCGAAATCTTTTACCACCGGACTTTTGGTTTTTTGAAGTGCCAGGTTACCGGCTTCAACTTCCATCATTCCGCCAATAGCCGCCTTTTTGATAAAATCTGTATCCTCTTGAGTAGTTTCGCCACCCATACTTTGTGCAGTATTTGAGGTGGTGTCTAATACTGAATCTCCAGCCAGAGTGCTGGAATTGTCCTTTTTATCAGAATTGTGGCAGGCCTGTAAAGCACATGCGCCTCCAATTAATAATGCAATAATTTGATTTTTCATGGTTAGGTGTTTTTTTTATGCTAACACCTGATCACTAAAAAGGTTTTGTATAGAAATGATTGTCTTTACCGCTTGCCTGGATTTTGCTTCGCAATTATTATTTTAAAAAAGATTGGTGTTCTTGAAAATAAAGCACTAATTCTCATAATTGATTAGCAATTCAGCTAACCATACATTTATTTAGATATGTTTGATATAAAAAACCTTTTGCTTTCTTTACAAGAAGACATTATGCAGCTTGTTGAAAATCAAAACACTGAATCAAAACCATTACACAATAGCAAAGATGCCAACGAAATTTACGAGCGACTGCTTGCGTTTAAATCGATAAAAATGAATAAAGCCGACAAAAAAAGTTTTGAAAAAGTATACTGCTTATTCCAGCTACATGCATTCTTAGTTCAAGGCAGACAATTGCAGAATTAACTTAGGCTAATATACGTAGAAGTAAAGTTGGCTTCTAGAAATCATTTGACAAAAAGATTATATAACATAATCATCATGTTTTGTACATTTGTGATGAGAGCGTTAATTTAGATGGCGGGCACCGACGGAGGTTTGTGCCCGCTTTTTTTATGCATTACCTTTTAATCACAAACTTATGGAAATATGGAGACACAACTCCATTTTCATGAAATAGATTTCGTTGACCTTCTGAAAATAAAACGGCCCACACAAGTATATCATCAATGCTTCGCTGCCATTTTGACAAATAGATTATACAACATAATCATCATGTTTTGTACATTTGTGATGAGAGCGTTAATTTAGATGGCGGGCACCGACGGAGGTTTGTGCCCGCTTTTTTATTGGCCATTAGTTTTCAACATTTTATACAAGTTTACTTTTTTTTGGATACCTTGTAAATAATATGATGAGAAAACCCTTAATTATCATGACTTTCCTGTTGTTTGGTATTACCCAGGCAAAATCACAATCTACAGGAAAAGCAGTTGAGTTGCCGGTACAAGAGCAAACAGAAACGCAGCAATCTCTACCCAGGCAATATTCAGATCAGATCATGGGCTTTGCTAAAAAGCTAATCGGCATCCCCTACAGGTACGCAACCAGTAATCCGAATGTAGGTTTTGATTGTTCTGGCTTTGTAAGTTATGTTTTTAAGAATTTTGGATTCAAAGTTCCACGTTCATCAAGTGAATTTGTAACCGCAGGAACACCCGTAAAACTGGAAAACGCGAAGGTTGGAGATGTATTGATATTTACAGGGAGCAACCCTAAAATCCGTAGAATTGGCCATGTGGGCATCATCTACTCTATAGATGGTGATGAAATCCAGTTTATCCATGCAAGTTCCGGAAAAGCAAACGGGGTAACCATTACCACACTCAATACATATTATAAAAGCCGCTTTATTAAAGCCGTAAGCATCATTTAATCTAATAGCACAACTTTAATCGCATCGGCGGTATTGCCCTTGCGCAGCATTTCTTTTGCCAGTTCATGCAACTCCCGCTGACGGTTTACGGCATCACCAATGGTGGCATCCATTATTTCTTTAACCAAAGCATGGTTCCGAATAGCATCAATTTCATCTGCACCGGGCAACTGTTCTACATTGCCTAGCATGCCCAGGTCATTGCCCGTAAGCACCATAGAATTTCTCAGGCCTTTAGGCAGGGCATCTACGCCAATACCTAATGTTGTGAGTGGTTTTGCTACTTTAAACAAGCTTTCTGGGGTTACCCTGCAATACCAATCTCCCCCTAACCTGGCTACGAGGTCAATTTTAGCCTGATCAATTTTACCTTCAGCGTCCAGAATTTCTTCTTTAATATGGATCAGTTTAATTTCGGCCAAAACCAGGTTACCAGCACCTGGCCCCTCTCCTAAACTGATGACTTCCTGAATACTGCATTCCATTTGCACAGGAGCTTCTGCTACTCTTGGCGGTTTAACCAGTACTGACGGCAACATGGTAAAACCGGCCTTTTCAAATTCATTTACACCCTTTGCATAATCTGTACTGGCCAGACTAGTTTGCTGCACCATGGCATAATCTACCATGTTGATCACACACTCTTTTACCTGGAGCACATTTTCCAGCGTATGCTTAACGGTATTGTCTCTTACCCTGCGGGCAGGAGAAAAAATGCACAAGGCTGGATTGGTGCTAAAAAGGTTAAAAAAACTAAAAGGACTCAGGTTTACATTCCCCGCCTCATCTATAGTACTGGCAAAGCAGATAGGCCTTGGCGCAATGGCATATTGCAGGTAATTTTGCAATTGCGCCGGGCTAAGTTCTGATGTTTCTACGGTTAGCATTATTTTTTAAGCGCCAGGATAGAAAAATCTGTATCGGCTTTTTTAATGATATTGTTAAGGATGCCAAGACCGGTAATTTTCATTTCTACAATATCGCCATCCTGCAACCACTGAACTTTATAGTTTGGATCATTTAACAATCCTGTACCATTTAACTCCAGGAAACAGCCTGTGCCAACGGTGCCAGAGCCAATAACATCGCCAGGTAAAATATCTGCCCCATAGGCGCAACGTTCTACAATTTCTGCAAAGGTCCAGTCCATATCGGCCATATTACCTTTTGAAACTTCTATTCCATTTACAATGCAAGTCATTTCAAGGTTATAGGTATTGCCCGTGTGATTAGCTTTCGCAGGCACTTTATAGGTTTCCAGTTCATCTGGGGTTACCAGCCATGGACCGATAACAGTAGAAAAATCTTTTCCTTTTGCAGGGCCTAAATTGAGCAGCATTTCTTCCATTTGCAATGTGCGGGCACTCATATCATTCATGATCATATAACCAGCAATGTATTGATCTGCCTCTGCCGCAGTGATGTTACGGCCTTTTTTACCAATAACAATGGCTACTTCCAGCTCAAAATCCAGCTTTTGGAAATGATCTGGCATGCATTCAATATCACCAGGCCCCATAATGGCATTGTGGTTGGTAAAATAAAAAATGGGATATTGGTCAAATTCTGCAATCATTTCTACTTTACGGTTTCTGCGTGCCGCAGCAACATGCTGACGGAAAGCATAACCGTCTCTGCAGGAAGAAGGGTGTGGCACTGGTGCCAGCAACTCATAAAAAGCTTCTTCTTTGGGGTTAATTTGTTCGGATTTAATCTGTTCATCTACCTTTTTAGCACGTTCCATTAAAACTTCGCCGCCTTGTAAAAAAGCATTCATCTCATCTGGCAATTGCTTGTCGCAAGAATTTAAGTTGTAAATATGTCCGTTTATAAAAACACCCAGGTGTTCTGTTTCTTCTGTTTTATACGATACTAATTTCATAAGTTTGATCAACTAATTGGTCAAAGCTAGAAAAAATAAAAGCAAGATGGTTATTATAAGTATCAGATAATTATCATTAGCTTTACAACGCAAAAATGAAACAGCGCAGGTTTACATATCAGAATTTAATTGCCAGCCAGGCTATGGCGGCTTTTAGGTATGCCATGCTTTCTAAACTTATTTTTGCGCAATATTCCCTTTAGTATCTAGCTATACTACTGAACGCTTACTGGCGTTCTATTCTCCATTTATTTCTATTCTAAACCATATATAATACCTTAAAGCTATGCCCATATATCATACTTTAGGAACGATTCCTGCAAAGCGACATACGGTTTTTCGTAAACCAGATGGCCAGCTCTACGCTGAAGAATTGGTATCCACAGAAGGATTTTCAAGTTTATACTCATTGGTATACCACTGTCATCCGCCAACTATTGTTAAAGCATTAGGAGAGCCTTACTCGGTAGAGCCCAAAATCGCCAGAGAAAAGCACCTTAAACATACCAGCCTAATTGGCTTTAACATTAAGCCCGAGGATGATTACCTGCAAAGCAGAAAACCTGTATTGGTAAACAGCGACCTTCACATTTCACTTGCCGCACCTAAAAACTCTATGACTGATTATTTTTATAAGAACAGTCAGGCTGATGAGGTGATTTTTATTCACCAGGGCAGCGGCACACTAAAAACGGGATTCGGGAAAATTAAATTTGCCTATGGCGATTACCTCATAATACCACGCGGCACCATTTACCAGCTGGAGTTTAACGACGAGAACAACAGGTTGTTTATTGTAGAGAGCTTTAGCCCCATCCGTACGCCTAAACGTTACCGCAATGCTTTTGGGCAATTGGAAGAGCATGCTCCTTTTTGTGAGCGTGATATTAAACGCCCTACAGACCTGGAAACCATTGATGAGCTTGGAGATTTTAAAGTACTGATTAAAAAACAAGGGATCATGTATCCATATACTTATGGTACACATCCTTTTGATTTTGTGGGTTGGGACGGTTTCCATTACCCCTGGGCTTTTTCTATCCATGATTTTGAACCAATTACAGGTCGTTTGCATCAGCCTCCCCCTGTTCACCAAACTTTTGAGGGCCACAATTTTGTAATATGCTCTTTTGTCCCGCGCAAATATGACTACCATCCATTATCTATTCCCGCTCCGTATAACCATAGCAATGTAGATAGTGACGAAGTGTTATATTATGTTGACGGGGATTTTATGAGTCGTAAAAGCGTAGTTAAAGGCCAGATTACTTTACATCCGGGCGGCATTCCACATGGTCCGCACCCGGGCACGGTAGAGAAATCTATAGGAAAGGAAAGCACGGAAGAGCTTGCGGTAATGATTGATCCTTTTCGCCCGCTGATGTTAACGGAAGATGCTTTACGCATAGAAGATGAAAGTTACCATAAAAGCTGGCAAGCGTAAAAATCACCGTTCTCTTCGAAAACTGCAGTTGAGGCGCTGCGCACAAGTGCTAAGGCTTTCTCTGAGAAGGTAATTTTTAGACCGGAAGGAAAAGCGCGGACTGAGCAGGGAATTTTTAGACAAAAAAGAACTATAACTAACTTATTTATAAAATAAAAAACAACGATGTCAACATTAACATTTGCAGAGAAAATTTCAAAGGCACAGGATTTTCTCCCTATTAATGGAACCGATTACATAGAATTTTATGTAGGAAATGCCAAACAAGCTGCACATTATTACAAAACCGCATTTGGCTTTCAATCTATTGCTTATGCCGGACCGGAAACCGGTATACGCGACCGTTCATCTTATGTATTACAGCAGGGTAAAATCCGTTTGGTATTAACTACTGCATTAAAGTCTGACCATGCTATTTCTGAGCATGTTAAAAAACATGGTGATGGAGTAAAGGTATTGGCTTTGTGGGTTGATGATGCCTATAGTGCTTTTGAAGAAACGACAAAACGTGGCGCTAAACCTTATTTGGAACCAGTTACACAGCGTGATGAAAATGGCGAAGTAAAAATGTCTGGGATTTATACCTACGGCGAAACCATACACATGTTTATTGAGCGTAAAAACTATACTGGTTCTTTTTTACCGGGTTATGTAGATTATAAAAGTGACTATAACCCTACTGAAACCGGATTATTATACATAGATCATTGTGTAGGTAATGTGGGATGGAACCGTATGAACGAAACTGTTCAATGGTATGAAGATGTAATGGGTTTTGTAAATATCCTTTCATTTGACGATAAACAAATCAACACCGAATACTCTGCCCTGATGAGTAAAGTAATGAGTAATGGAAATGGTTTCTCCAAATTTCCAATTAATGAGCCGGCAGAAGGAAAGAAGAAATCGCAAATTGAAGAGTACCTGGAATATTATGAAGGTGAAGGTGTACAACATATCGCGGTAGCTACTAAAGACATTTTGACTACCGTAAAGGAATTAAAAAGTAGAGGTGTAGAGTTTTTAAGCGCTCCGCCAGAAGCCTATTATAACATGATGCCAAACCGGGTGGGCGAAATTGATGAAGAAATTGCGCAGCTGAAGGAACTTGGTATTTTGGTGGATTGCGATGAGGAGGGATACCTCTTGCAGATTTTCACAAAACCTGTTGAAGATCGCCCAACCTTATTCTTTGAAATCATTCAGCGTAAGGGTGCTCAATCTTTCGGAGCCGGTAACTTTAAAGCTTTGTTTGAATCTCTGGAGCGTGAGCAGGAACTAAGAGGCAACTTGTAAGTTGACTTATTAAGTTCATCATATTAGAAAAGCCGGGAAGAATTCCCGGTTTTTTACTTACTTTCGTGGCACACAAGCCATAAATGTTAACATTAAGGAGATCAGTACATGAAATAAAACGGTTCGCAGTTCACTTTAGATCTGCCTTTAAGTTGTTTCAAAAGAATGATCCTCTCAGACTTGCCGGGGCAACGGCTTTTTTTGCAAATTTTGCCCTACCTCCAATCTTAATTATATTGATTCGTCTTTTTGGTTTTTTTACCGACAGAAAGGCCCTAGTCAACAATTTGTTTGAAAGATTGGGAACAATGCTTGACGATAGCAGCACCAGTCAAATCAGACAAACTTTAAGAAACATACGTGCAGTAGATCAGAACTGGTATGCCACCATCATCAGTTTTGTTTTTTTCCTTTTTGTAGCAACAACCTTATTTAGTGTAATCAAAAATTCTATGGACCAAATTTGGTCTATAGGGGCTAAGGCACATTCCTCCCTTTCCTTTAAGCTAAAACTACGGGGTCGCTCCATGGTCATTATCTTACTGGCGGGTATTCTATTTTTTGTTGGGCTGCTTACAGACAGTATACAGACCTTTATAGCTGCCTATTTAAGTACTGCGGCACCTACATTTGGAAAAGTAGTGTTAACGACTTTAAATCAAATATTATTTGTAGCAATTGTAACCGTTTGGTTCACCGTACTATTTCGGTTTTTAACCAACGGAAGACCAACCTGGAAAGTAGCAATCCGTGGTGGCATCTTAACAGGAATTCTATTTGCCTTTGGTAAATATATCCTTAGGATTATGCTGCCACTGAGTAATATTGGCAACATCTACGGCGCTTCGGGCTCCATAGTGCTTATTATGTTATTCGTTTTCTATTCTTCCTTTATCTTCTATTTTGGGGCTTGCTTTGTAAAAGTGCTAAGTGAAGCGCGCAATACACCCATTAGACCCATAAAGGGAGCTTTCAATTACGAACTAAAAGAAGTTTAGGCATTTTTTATACAAGTCTGGCGACCCGCTCAAATCCCTGCATCTCAAATACAGCAAGCTGGTCCATCAAATTGTAATGTAAGGTTCCAAAAAAATTAACAATCCCATCTTTATTTTTCCCTTCAATACAAATGCTCTCTTTAACGATATTCTTATGCTGGGCATAACTATCAGATAAAATTACATCCTCATCTGTAATACGGATGTCTTCAGCATCCATAGAAAACTGTTTCAAAAGCTCAGCAAAGTTTTGCCTGGTTAGCAATAATTCCTTGATTTTCATAATTGTACATATTAGGTTAGTCAACCAAAAACACACAATTTTAGCGCCAAAAAAAGGGTAATCTGCTATAGACTACCCTTTTCCACAAAATGTTGATAAATTTAAAATATCTTATAAGCTACACCAAAGGTAAACAAGCTTAATCTAGTATCATCATATCCACTCTTACCGATCTTGGATAGGCCTTGTTCATACCTTAAATCAAACCCTAATCTACTGATATCAAATCCAGCACCAAATTGCCATGCAATCGCCTGATCTTTAAAGTCCCCTCTAAAGGTGCTTCCTGCGGCATCACCTAAAGATTGCTCATTATCCAGAATAAAAGACACTACCGGACCAGTATTTAAACGAAATCCGATCCCCGCTGCACCAAATTTAGTACCCAACAATACAGGAACGTCTAAACTTGTAAACTTAACCTTGTTTTCCTGGCCTGAAGCAGATTTTAAATTGGTGTTTTTACCACTCAGGTACATCTCTGGTTGCACAAAAATACCAGCAGCACCAAAACGTGCGTAAAAACCTGCATAATAACCACTGCGGTTATCACTAGCCAAAGGGCTGTCTGTACTTAATTTAGATAAGTTTGTTCCTCCTTTAATACCAAACTGAAAGCTTGGAATAACCTGGCTGTAGGCTACAGCTCCGAAACAGATAAATAATGCAGATAATAGAATTCGTTTCATATGTTTTATATTAGTTTAACAAAAATATATATTTGTTTTGATACCCACGATAAACAGCTATAATTATGCCGTTTTATTCAACAACCGGGCTACGTATTTCCCTATGATGTCAAATTCCAGGTTAACCAGGTCTCCCTCCTCAACTTCCTGAAGATTAGTGTTTTCAAAAGTATACGGTATAATAAACACGGAAAATTCATTGTCCTGCGAGTTTACCACGGTTAAACTGATACCATTTACACATACAGATCCCTTTTCAACCGTTACATTTCCTAAACCCTTATCGTAACTAAAGCGGTATTCCCAACTTCCTTCCAGTGTCGCTTTTTTCACACATACCGCAGTTTGATCTACATGTCCTTGTACAATATGCCCATCTAACCGTCCGTTCATTTGCATACATCTTTCCAGATTAACCACATTTCCTTCCTTTAAATCTTGAAGGTTTGTTTTTTGGAGCGTCTCCTGGATAGCCGTTACCGTATGGCTATTCTCATCTAACTTCACTACCGTTAAACAAACGCCGTTGTGCGCTACGCTTTGGTCTATTTTCAATTCATGACTAATGGCAGAACTAATGGTATAATGGATATTATCCTGCTCTTTTACTACCGAGGTAACTTTACCAAGGGTTTCTACAATTCCTGTAAACATAGGCTAATTAAAAGTCTTTCTATTTCTTGTCCAATTGCTTGTTGCAGCAGCTACATTGGCAGAAGCAACTGCTTTTTTATTTTTAGTAAACATTGCAGCCGCTACCGCCGCAATAAAGGCTTCGTCTTCATTATTGTTTAGCAAGCTGCCGGGTTTAAAATATTTGCCCACAAAATGCGTATCAAAATTACCTGATGCAAAGGCCTCATGCTGCAGCACAAACCTACCAAAGTTGAGCGTGGTTTGTATGCCCGAAATGTCATATTCATCAATAGCCCTTAGCATCCTGGAAATGGCTTCCTGCCTGTCTTTTCCATAAGTAATCAGCTTTGCAATCATCGGATCGTAATAAATCGGGATTTCCATACCCTGCTCAAAGCCATCATCCACCCTCACGCCATTTCCCTTCGGCGTTTTGTAAGTCTTCAAAGTTCCAATATCAGGAAGGAAATTGTTCTCCGGATCTTCTGCATACACCCTTAACTCAATAGCATGTCCTTTTATAGCAAGTTCTTCTTGTCGATAGCCTAAGGCCTCCCCCTTAGCAATCCTGATCTGCTCCTTAACCAGGTCCAGCCCGGTAATCATTTCTGTAACGGGATGCTCTACCTGCAAACGCGTATTCATCTCCAAAAAAAAGAAATTCAGTTGCTCGTCAAGTATAAACTCTACTGTACCCGCTCCTGTATATTTTACCGAACGGGCTACATCAACTGCACAGCGCCCCATTTCGGCCCTTATTTCAGGAGTTAAAACACTAGATGGTGCTTCTTCAATTACCTTTTGATGCCGGCGCTGCACCGAACATTCCCGCTCAAATAAATGAACAATGTTGCCATGATGGTCTCCTAATACCTGAATTTCTATATGCCTTGGAGAAGATACGTACCTTTCTATAAAAACAGCACCATCGCCAAAAGAAGATATAGCTTCACTAATGGCCAATTTCATTTGTTCTTCGAACTCTTCTAGTGCATTCACCACCCTCATTCCCTTTCCACCACCACCTGCCGCAGCTTTGATGAGGATCGGAAAACCTACTTCCGCAGCCCTTTGCTTTGCTTCGGCCACGTCTGTAATGGCCTGATCGGTTCCGGGCACCATAGGGATTTGATAACTGAGAGCCGCAGCTTTGGCGGATAACTTATTGCCCATAACTTCCATAGCCTCTGCCGAGGGGCCAATTAAAATTAAACCCGCAGCTTTTACCATACGCGCAAACTCAGCATTTTCTGATAAAAAACCATAACCCGGATGTATGGCATCGGCCCCTGTAGTTTTACAAGCGGTAATGATGTTGTGCCCCAGTAAGTATGACTGATTTGAAGGAGCGGGACCAATGCAGATGGCTTCATCTGCATAACGGACATGCAGAGCTGAGCGGTCTGCCTCTGAAAAAACAGCCACTGTTTTTATGCCCATCTCCTTAGCAGAGCGCATAATGCGAAGTGCAATCTCCCCCCTGTTTGCAACTAGTATTTTGTTCATCACATTTACATTTGTTTTTAAAGATAATAAAGGCTTTATAATTTAGGCACATAAAAACAGTATAAAACGGCCTTTAACTGTTATGGCTTAAAAATATTACAATAAAATAAGTGCATTGGAAAATCTTGATTTCATTTACAAAAAACACAAACCAAAAGAACATTAAACGCTGATAAACAATCATTTAATTCAGACCTTCAGAAATCATTTTTTTAAAATTCTAAACCATCGGTAAATGGAAATGTTATTTTAAAATTTGGATTTTAAAATAACTAGCGTACTTTAGCCTTAGTGTTATTTTAACAATAAGTCATTTTACAGCTAAAAAGCGCTGTAAATAGTGATTAAGACAAGCTTATATAACATAAAAAAGAGCAAAACCAAAACTAAATAATAGATATGAAAAGAGAGCAACCAATGAATGTATACGGTCATTCGCAATTATCAACAATTTTTAAATGTATTCAAAAAAAATCAAATTAAGATGATAGTAATTGCAGACGGTGGTTCAACTAAAACCAATTGGTGTTTAATTAATGAAGCTGGAAGAAAGATTCATTTTAACACAGAAGGATACAATCCGTATTTTTCATCTACAGCATACATCATTGACTCTTTAAAGCTTACGCTTCCTGATCATTTAGAGACAGACAAACTTAAAGCTGTTTATTATTATGGCGCTGGTTGTTCTACAGACGAGAATAAAAAAATTGTTGCAGATGCCATGCAGGAGATTTTCCCTAATGCAAAAGTTGACATTGGCCATGACTTACTTGCATCTTGCAGGGCTTTACTTGGTGACGAGGCAGGATTTGCAGCTATTTTAGGTACCGGTACCAACACCTGCTTATACGATGGTGAAGACATTACTTTAAACATAGACTCCTTGGGATACTTTCTGGGTGATGAAGGTAGCGGTTGTTATATCGGCAAACGCATCCTGGGCGATTACATGAAAGGTTACATGCCTAAAGGTTTAAGCGAACGTTTTTTTGATACTTTCGGTTTAACAAATGATGACATTTATGACAACATCTACAACAAACCTTTACCTAACCGTTTTTGTGCCAGCTTTAGTAAATTTCTTTACGAAGCCAAAGACGATTTCGAAGACTATGTATTTTCTACGGTAGAATATGCTTTCACCGCATTTTTTGAAAACCTGGTAATCCACTATCCAAACTACAAAACTTACAAACTGAACTGTATTGGCTCTGTTGGTTACAACTTTAGGGATATACTGAGCCTCGTAGCAGACCGTTATGAAATGGGTGTAGGAAAAATTATCCGCTCCCCAATAGATGACCTGGTTGATTACCACATCAGAACATCAAAAGTATAAAAGTAATAAAGGTTAAGGTTGAAAGTTCGGCCTTAACCTTTAAACCCTTAAAAGGTAATCTCTTTACCAAATAATTTGGCGTATTTCCTCTTATCAAACCTGTATAAGGTAGCCGCTCTAAAGGAAACGCCCTTCTGCTTCTCATCCAGATCTTTAAGTACCCCAAAACTGAGCATCTTTTTTCTGAAGTTTCTTTTATCAAGCTTTTTCCCGATAATCAACTCATAAACATTTTGAAGTTGTGTTAAGGTAAACTTCTCTGGCAACAATTCAAAAGCAATGGGCTGATGCTTAATCCGCCTTTTTATTTTTTCCAGTCCTTTATCAAAGATATGCTGGTGGTCAAACCCAAGTTTAGGCAATTCTTCAATATTAATCCAATGTGCCTGTTTAGCATAACTTGAACGCGGCTTTAATTCTTTGTCGCCTCCCAATCGTATTAAGGCATAATAAGCAATACTCACTACCCTACCCTGCGGATGTCGGTCAACATCGCCAAAAGTATAATATTGTTCCATATAAATATCACCTAACCCGGTAAGCTCATGCAAAATTCTGGAAGCAGATTGGTCAAGGCTTTCATTCTCCCCTACCAGATTTCCAGGCAAAGCCCACCAGTCTTTAAAAGGTTCCTCATTTCTTTCAATCAAAAGGATCTTTAATTCTCCTCCGTCAAAACCGAATACAACACAATCAATAGAAAAGGTAGAATTAAACTGCGGTAAAACTTCTTTCAAAATATATCTTTTAAAATTTCAACATTAAATTAATGCTTTCCCTGTTTATTATGTGTAAAAACGTCATAGGTAATATCCTTAAAAACGGTGTAAATATAAAGATATAATTAAAGCATTACAGTAAAAAACAATTAAAGCGTTTGGCTGGCACTTTGTATGTTGTTGCAAAAATAATACAAATTAAATTACTTAGTGTAAGAAATACACACTATATTCGTGTTATAAATGAAGCCAAATATTAAAAATATAGCGGTATTAACATCAGGTGGTGATGCACCTGGAATGAATGCATGCATTAGAGCTGCCGTACGTACCGGCATATATAATGGCATCAACATGTTCGGTGTGATGCAGGGTTACCAGGGACTGATTAACAACAACATCATTCCGATGGGCGCACGCTCTGTAAGTAACATCATTCATCTTGGTGGCACGGTTTTAAAAACAGCACGCTGTTTAGATTTTAAAACAGAAGAGGGAATGAAAATTGCCTATGATAACTTAAAAGCGAATGACATTGATGGTTTAGTGGTTATTGGTGGCGATGGTACTTTTACCGGAGCGCAAAGATTTTCGCAGCGTTATGACGTAAATGTAATTGGCGTACCCGGAACCATAGACAATGACCTATATGGCTCTGACTTTACCTTAGGTTATGATACAGCCATCAATACGGTGATTGAAGCTATCGATAAGATCCGGGATACAGCAGATTCTCATGACAGGTTATTTTTTGTTGAGGTGATGGGCAGGGATTCTGGATGTATTGCTTTAAGAGCAGCAATCTCTAGTGGTGCCGAGGCGGTATTGTTGCCAGAGAAACCAACCAGCCTTGATGAATTGATTGAACAACTTGAAATTGGTGCCGCAACTAAAAAATCTTCTAGTATTGTAATTGTATCCGAAGGCCATAAAGCTGGTGGCGCGTATGATATTGCCAAGAAAGTTAAAGAAAGATTTAACCACTATGACACCAAAGTTACTATATTAGGCCACTTACAAAGAGGAGGTAGCCCAAGTAGCTTTGACCGTATTTTAGGGAGTCGCTTAGGTTTTGCTGCTATTAATGAATTATTAAAAGGCAATACAGAACAAATGGTGGGTTTACGTGGAAACGAAATTAAAACAACCTCTATAGATGAGGCTTTAACTAAACATACTTTTAAGCTGGAGGCCGATTTGTTAGAAATGGCAAAGGTTTTATCTATATGATAGCTGTAGTTTACAGCGGTTCTAAAACCGCATTCTGGAAAATTGCCGATGAAGGGAAAGTCATTGCAGAATGTACTATGCCTGGCATTAACCCTTGTTTAAACGAGGCAAAAACAATCCTTAGTCAACTTAACAAAAAAGCTACGCTGGTTAACCATGCAGAGCAAATCAAAAAGATTTATGTATTTGCTGCAGGAGCGTCTTCTGAAGACCGTAAAAAAGAACTGGCCCGCACGTTAGAAACTTTTTTTAAGCGCAGTAAGGTTGCTGTTAAAGATGATTTGTATGGCGCAGCATTAGCGGCATGCTTTAACCATAGTGGTATTGTTGGCCTATTGGGTAGTGGAGCAAATTGCGCATGGTTTGATGGCAAGACCCCGCAAAAAAACAACTTTGGTCTTGGCTTTGTACTTGGCGATGAGGGCTCATCAAATTACCTAGGTAAAAAATTAGTGATCGCTTTTTTAAAAGATGAACTTCCTGCTGAGCTAAAAGCTGAATTTGACTTGAAATATAATCTTGAAAGACCACAAATCTTTGAGCGGATTTACAGAAAGCCGCTGGCACAACAATTTCTCAGCAACTTTTTAGATTTCTTTATAGAGCACAAGGCAAACCCTTTTATCATCAACATTATTGATGAAGCGTTTGACAGCTATTTTAAAATTTATTTATTACCTACAGTGAAGCAACACCCCAATCAGCAAATTCATTTTGTTGGTTTGGTTGCCGCAAAATTCCAGGATCGTTTGCGCCTGATGGCAGCAAAATATAACCTGGAAATTACATCAGTGATTAAAGAACCTATTTATAATTTATTAAATTACTATTCAAACTAATACAATGAGCAAAATTGGAATTAACGGCTTTGGCCGTATCGGCAGACTGGTTTTTAGAGCTGCATTAAAAAGAGGATTAGACATCGTAGCCATCAATGACCTTATTGAGCCAGATTATATGGCTTATATGTTAAAATATGATTCTACGCATGGCCGTTTTGATGGAACAATTGAGGTGATAGATGGAAATTTAGTGGTAAACGGAAAATCCATCCGCATTACTGCAGAACGTGATCCTGCAAACTTGAAATGGGATGAAGCTGGTGTAGAAACTGTAATTGAATCTACCGGTTTATTTTTAACCCGTGCTGACGCTGAAAAACACATTGCTGCTGGTGCTAAAAGAGTAGTATTCTCTGCTCCTGCTAAAGACGCAGACATCCCTACTTATGTAATGGGTGTTAACCACCATAAATTAACCGCAGATCAAACTATTGTTTCAAATGCATCTTGTACAACCAACTGTTTAGCACCAATTGCTAAAGTATTAAATGACAACTTTGGTATTGTAGAAGGCTTAATGAGTACCATCCATGCGGTAACTGCAACTCAGAAAACAGTTGACGGCCCATCTGCTAAAGACTGGAGAGGTGGACGTGGTGGTTTCTCTAACATCATCCCTTCTTCTACTGGTGCTGCTAAAGCGGTAGGAATGGTTCTTCCAGAATTAAAAGGAAAATTAACCGGTATGTCTTTCAGGGTTCCTGTGGCTGACGTATCTGTAGTTGACTTAACTGCCCGTTTAGAAAAACCGGCTACTTACGAAGAAATTAAGGCTGCAATGAAAGCTGCTTCTGAAGGCGAATTGAAAGGTGTATTGGCTTATACTGATGAAGAAGTTGTATCATCTGACTTTATAGGTGATGATCATGCTTCTATATTTGATGCCAAAGCAGGGATTTCATTGAATGATAACTTTGTAAAAGTAGTATCATGGTATGATAACGAATGGGGCTATTCTTCTGCATTAGCTAAATTTGTTGAATATTACGGCACACTTAAATAGTCATCCATATTTAAAGCTAAAACGGGATACCATTCATTTGGTATCCCGTTTTTTTATTAGAGTACCAGTTGCTGGTACAGTTCATTCAGTTTATCTTCTGCATCTGTGCAAAAACCCGGATGCACCCTGGAGGTTTGCAGCACTGTGCTACGCATAGCTGTAAGCCACCTGAACCGGGAAGCCGGGTCCAGTAAAGCAATTGGTCCGCTATTTTTATCTCCTGCACTTATCCGCTGAAAGGCCAAAAGATGTGCTTCTACTTCATCTAAATCCAGATCACAACAAAAAACCTGTAACCGTTGTTCATTTAAGGTAAACAGCGCCTTTAAAAAACGTTGTTTTGCACAATACACTATTACACCCACATTTATGAATTCTTCACGTTCTACCCTTGGCATTACGCGAATTACGGCATACTCAAATAATTGCTTGTCTTGCATGCTGTGCCTCATGTAAAAATACTTCCGAATGTTGGATCCTGATCTCCAAAAATTTTGCGTAAGCCTGTCTTTGGGCTGCCGGCGATTCAAACAACTCTTCAATCAACCACTCATCTGGAATTAAAGCCACAATGGAATGGATCAGTGATGAAGATAAGATCTGTTTGAACTGCTGATCTACCGCTTCCAGTTCCGAAGCAAATGGCAAAAGAACGTGGTCTTTTATTAATGCAAAAGGACGTTTGGCTTGCTCCTCCCAGTTTTGCCAGGAATGATGAAAATATAGAGAAGCCCCATGATCGATAAGCCATAATTCTTTATGCCAAATCAGCATATTGGTATTACGGGCAGTACGATCCATATTGGTCAAAAGACAATCCAACCACACAATTTGCGAGGCCAGTTTAGCATCTACAATATTCACGGCTGAGTCAAACGTAATTGCCGTGGAGAGGTAATGCAAGGCTAAATTTAGACCAACGCTCGCCTTTAACAAATCCTGAATTTCCTCATCCGGCTCCGTACGTCCAAACGCCTCATCAAGATTAGCCAGTACAATTTCAGGGACTTTAAACCCCAGTGCACGTGCCAACTCACCACCAATAATTTCTGCAATAAGTGCCTTAATCCCTTGTCCCGCACCGCGGAATTTCAATACATATAAAAAATCATCATCTGCTTCCGCAATAGCGGGCATAGAACCACCTTCACGTAATGGTGTTACGTACCGGGTTACATTAACCATCCTTAAAGGCTCTAATGTTCCCGGTGCTGAAGGCGTCAGTGGAAACTGCTTGTCATTCATGCAGCAAATTTACTTAATTTGCTTAAGAACTACAGCTGCCAGGGGCGGAACGTTAATAGTTATGGAATAATCTCTGCCATTGCAAGAAACCTGCTCCGGTACAGCTGCTTCGCCATTCACTTTACCACTACCAAAAAACTCAGTTGCATCCGTATTAAACAGCTCTGCCCATTTGCCTTTAAATGGCAACCCAATTCTATACTGCTCCCTGTAAACAGGCGTAAGGTTTAAAATCACAATTAGCGTATCCTTTGCTTTCTGTGCCTTACGAATATAAACGTAAATAGAATGCTGCCAGTCGTCCGCGTCTAACCATTCAAAACCGTCGTAAGAAAAATTGTTCTGATAAAGTGCAGGTTCTGTTTTGTAAAGCTGGTTTAATGCTTTTACCGTCTTCTGCATACCCGCATGAGAAGCATATTTAAGCAAATGCCAGTCAAGAGAACGGGTAAAATTCCATTCTCCATTTTGCGCAAATTCATTCCCCATAAACAACAGCTTTGTTCCGGGCTGCGTAAACATATAAGTGTATAAGGTTCTAAGATTCGCAAATTTCTGCCATTCATCACCTGGCATTTTATAAATCATCGATGATTTTCCATGAACCACTTCGTCATGAGAAAATGGAAGCATAAATTTCTCACTAAAGGCATAGGTGATGCTAAAAGTAAGCTGATGGTGATGAAATTTACGGTTAATGGGATCGTTTTTGAAATACTTTAAAGTATCGTTCATCCAGCCCATCATCCATTTCATACCAAAACCAAGCCCACCATCCATTACAGGATGTGTTACACCCGGAAAAGTGCTGCTTTCTTCTGCAATGGTTTGTACACCAGGATAATTGTTATAGACAGCCTCATTTAAATCTTTTAAAAAGGTAATAGCACCCAAATTTTCACTCCCACCATACTCATTAGTGGCTGCCTCCCCACCCTTTCTTGAAAAGTTAAAGTACAGCATAGAAGCTACTGCATCTACACGTAAACCATCAGCATGAAACTTATCCAGCCAGTACAATGCATTACTGATTAAAAAACACCGAACTTCAGGTCTGTCATAATTAAAGATATACGATTTCCAGTCTGGATGAAAGCCTTTACGCATATCAGCATGCTCATACAAATGAGTGCCATCAAAATTAAATAAACCATGAGAATCGCCCGGAAAATGCGATGGCACCCAATCCAAAATCACGGCTATATTTTGCTTATGCAATTCTTCAATCAGGTTCATCAGTTCCTGAGGCGTACCATGACGAGAGCTTGCAGCATAATATCCAGTAATTTGATAACCCCAAGAAGGATAATATGGATACTCCATAATCGGCATTAACTCCACGTGCGTAAAACCCATTTCTTTAACATACGGCACCAAACTAGTCCCTATTTCCTTATAGGTTAAAACGCGTGCGGGATCGGATGGGTCTCGTTGCCAGGATCCCAGATGCAGCTCATAAACAGAAATTGGCTGGTCTAAAGCATTTACCTTAGGCCGCTTGTTTAGCCAGCTCTTGTCTTTCCAGGAATAGTCCATTTCCCAGACTATAGAAGCTGTACGTGGCGGATGCTCCCATTTATTTGCAAAAGGATCTCCTTTCTCAAACACATTGCCATCAAAACCTTTAATGTGGAATTTGTAAATGGTGCCCTTGCCTATTAAGGGTATAAAACCCTCCCAAATACCAGAAGCATCCAGCCGTTTATACAAAATGTGGGAAGTCCTGTCCCATTCATTAAAATCACCGATCACCCCAACTTCCTGTGCATTGGGGGCCCAAACAGCAAAGTAAGTTCCTGAACTATTATCTACTGTGATGATGTGGGCACCCATTTTTTCGTAGAGACGAAAATGCTTACCAGTGACAAACAAAGAAATATCGAAATCTGTAAATAAACTGTAAACAGCTACGTTTTTGTTGGGCATATGTTATGGGTTAAACACCAAATATCTTAATGTCTGAAAAATTCTTGTTAGATTTAAAACGCAAACACTGATGTTCATCTATAGTAAAGCTAAACTCTACATCGTCAACGATCACCTTCTTAACTTCAAAAGGCATACCAATAACATTGTAATTGTACAATTCATAATTTGAAGTGTACAATCCATCTACATCCTGTACAATAGAGAGCGTATGGCTATCGCCCTTTACCACAAACTTCTTTTCAGAATATATGCCCTGCTCATACGCAAAGGTATCACCATGATCTTCATACAGATAAGAGTTTACCTCATAATCTGCATAGTAAACATTTAAGAGTACTTCTTCAATATGTTTCTCGCCTACATACTGCATTACGGGGTATTCAGGAACTACCGAACCCGCACGTACAAATAGCGGGATAATTTCCAGAGGCGCTTTGATATCGTGCTCCTTTCCACCACCTAATAATTCATGTGTCCAGTAATTGTACCACATTCCCTTGGGCAGGTACACAATTCTGGAAACTGCGCCCTGTTCCAGTATCGGACAAACCAATATTTTATCTCCAAAACTAAATTCATCCTGACGGAAATGGTTTCCAGCATTTACCTGTTCCATCATCACCAAGGGTCTTAGGATAGGGAATCCGTACCGGTGGTGTTCCCAGAATACAGAGTAGATATAAGGCATCAGTTTATACCTCAACTCAATAAATTTACGGTTGATACTGGTAAAAGGCTCGCCAAAGCTCC
Source organism: Pedobacter sp. MC2016-14 (assembly GCF_020991475.1). Taxonomy (NCBI): domain Bacteria; kingdom Pseudomonadati; phylum Bacteroidota; class Sphingobacteriia; order Sphingobacteriales; family Sphingobacteriaceae; genus Pedobacter; species Pedobacter sp. MC2016-14. The sequence goes on along the minus strand of NZ_JAJMPA010000001.1, from coordinate 2,265,147 downwards.
ATGGTTCACGTTCTGCTGTATCACCGGCAGAGTGTGCCCGCATAAAGGGAGAAAACACACCCAACTGTATCCATCTGGTAAACAATTCACCATCTGGCTCACCGCTAAATCCGCCAATATCAGTACCACAAAATGGCACGCCAGAAATGGACATCCGCTGGCATTGAATACTCCCTATTTTCAAGTGTTCCCAGGTGGCCACGTTATCACCTGTCCACACACTGCTATAACGCTGCATACCAGCGTAACCCGCGCGTGTTATGGTAAATGGGCGCTTATTTTTCATCAGCTTCTTCAAGCCATCATAAGTAGAGCGCACCATTTGCATACCGTAAACATTGTGTGCTTTACGGTGCGAACCTCTGTAGCCGTCCAAATTGTGCCTTACATCATTTGGAAAGGTTCCTGAGCCAAAAACTGCAGGCTCATTCATGTCGTTCCATACACCAGCAACACCTATATCAACTAGTTCTTTGTACAAACCACCCCACCATTCCCGAACCGCAGGATTGGTAAAATCCGGAAACTGACATCTGCCCGGCCATACATGGCCTTCCATAAAATAATCATCACTCCTTCTGCAAAAGAAATTGTTCTCTTTACCTTCTTTAAAAACCCAATAGTTATCATCTACTTTAATACCCGGATCAATCATCACTACGGTCTTCATACCAATGTCGTTCAATTCCTTTATCATCCTTTTCGGATCCGGAAAATGCTTTTTATTCCAGGTAAAACAGCGGTAACCATCCATGTAGTCAATATCCAGGTAAATGGCATCACAAGGAATGTTCCTTGACCTGAAACCTTCTGCCACTTCCTTAACTTTACTTTCCGGGTAGTAGCTCCACCTACATTGATGATAGCCTATTGCCCATTTTGGCGGCATATGATGAGTGCCCGTAAGTGTTTGATAACGTTTTACGACGTCCATTAAATGAGGGCCGTGAATGTAGTAATATTGAAGTTCGCCCCCATCGGCCCAAAAACTGGTCTTTTCATGATCTTCCTTGCCAAAGTCAAAAAAAGACTTAAAGGTATTGTCAAAGAAAATACCGTAAGCCAGGTCGCTATGGACACCTAAATAAAAGGGAATGGTGCGGTATAATGGGTCGCGGTCCCAGCCAAAAGAATAAGCATCTGTATTCCAGTTTTCAAAATGCCGACCTCTAAGGTTAAAATTTCCTGATTTATCACCTAAGCCAAAAAAGTTCTCTTCAGGAAGACATTTTTTTGTGGCATACACATAATAGCCCCCGAAGTCAACATTCTCTTCCCAATGCATTGGAGAAGCATCTTCGCTCATCAACAACTGACTTGTATTTTCAATAAATGAAATATGGAAATCGCTTTTTCTAATTTTACAGGTAACCGTATTGGTTAAAATGGCATAATGGTCTTCGCGTTCTTCTAATCTAAATGTAGTCACCTTTTGATCTACTACAGGTACAGCATAAGAGAAATCGCCCAGAAATACGCCATGTGGTGCCAGCCTGATCCTAATAATTTCATCGCTAACTACCCTTACTTCTACTTTCGCTTCCCCATCAGAAAAATAGAACTTATTCCCGTCTGCTACAACACTTATAACAGAGGTGAGGTATTTTTTAACGATTTGCTGCAGATCTGTAACCGGATTATTAAGGTGCTGTATTGTTTCTTCAACAATCTCCTGGATATTCTCCTTATTTTTTATTTCCTTACCTTGTTCGTTTACTTCTTCCATAAAAATATACAATACTGCGATTTATACTAAATGTCTTAATTGATAAAACTAAGGTGTCGATTTTTAAACTAAAAGCCAAACATATAGCATAATATTTGAGCGCTAAAGGCTATGTTTTATTTTATTCTTTACTTCTAAATAAAAATGGCCGCAGCTTTACCAAACTGCGGCCATCTTAGCCAAGATCAATATGCGCTAACGCTCAAAATCTTTAAGGATTAAAAGTGATAGACATGTAATACAAGGCTCCAACTTCCGGATTACCAAAAGAGGTTTTGTAATACTTATTCAGTAAGTTTGAACCTCCTATTTTAAAGATAGAGTTTATAGAAGGTACTTTTAAGTTGGCTTGCGCATCAACGGTAGAAAAGGCTGGAACTTCACCAGCTGCAAATGATGATAACCAGTAATAACTATCTTGCCAACGGTATTGAACATTAAAGCCTACATTTTTAACCACCTCGCGGTTAGCAAAACCTACATTGAACCTTACTTTAGGCGTATTAAAGTCATTTTCATAATCTGCAGGCATTTTACCTAACGCATTTTGAGAAACGTTTCCGCTTAAGGTATATTTTCCAATCAGATAATCCAATCCCAGGGCACTTCCATAAGATGTTACCTTACCTGCAGCATTTACAGGCACGCCAAAACTGGTATAAGACTTTCCTGGCTCTGCTCTATATAGCGCTACTGAAGTAATAAAGTCTTTATACTGGTTATAATAACCATACACATCAATCAGCAATCCATCGGTAATTAAACCTTTATAGCCCAGCTCGTACGATTGTACACTCTCAGGCCGCAAGCCTTTAGGGTCAAAAGTATAAGGAACCAACAACGCAGCATTTGGAATTCCACCAGCAGCTGAATTAAGATAGGCGTTATAATCTTTCCTCAAGACACCTTTCCTATTGTAAAAATCATACTTAGTTAAGCTTTCAGGCAAACCTCCAATTAGTCTGGACTGTCCACCCAAAACAGACAGGTCTATGTATTGATTTTGTGTGGTCGGGTTACGATAACCAGTTTGGTATGACAAGCGGATGTTGTTATTTTTTGCAACCGTATATACTCCTGTAAACCTTGGTGTTACACGACCTTCAAAATTGGAATTTTTGTCGTAACGGGCAGCTAAAGTAAGTTTTAGCTTGTCGCTAAACAGCTTTTTACCCAGCTGTGCAAACGCACCGTATTCTTTAATGTTTATTTCGCGGTTTAAATCATCAAATATAGTACCACCAGACCGCAACTGATACAACCTGGAAGAAGCACCTACCTGAAGTTCAACTGCGTTCTTTAAAGCATTTGTAAAATTGTACATCCCTTCGTAATGATACAGGTTCGTTTTATCATCAAACCTTGCTCCATATACACTTTTAGAAGGATCAGCTTCATTGATTACGGTAGAACTGATGTTGGTATTCCTGATCTGATATTTGGCCTGTTCAAAGTTTGCAGAGCCAGGTAAAAATCTTCCTCTTCCTGTACTGTTTGCCGTTGCCCTGGCCAATGAGTTAGATGCTTCAACAGATTGCCCGGCTAGTCTTGACCCTATAAACGTGCCTACATATGCAGGAAACCAGGTTGTGCTAGGACTAGATACTTCATTGATAGATAAGCCCAACACGGCCGCAATGTAAGAATCACCTGATCTTTCCTGAGTAGTATATCCCCTTACGTAAAAATCATCTCCTTTAAGTTCCAATTTATATTGACCAATACTGAAATTACGCAAAGAGTAACGCTCTGTACCAGTATAAACAGAGGTTCCTGTTCCCCAGTTTACTTGTGCAATTGCCTCTATACTTTTAGTGATTCTATAATTTAATGAAATATTGGTTTTTAAGGATTTTGTATCGTTATCTACCAAGCTAGATTCATTATAACCATCTCTGGATACTGACTGATCTGGCAGCACAGAAGGATTTCTGATCCCATAAAAAAACGGCAAATATTGATTAGTAACAGCTGCACGTAAGGCTGCATTAGGTATGGCGTTAATTGCCCCAAGATAAGTAGCATAACTGGCATTAGCCGGAACAGCGCTCAAAAATGCCCTTGGATCAAGCGTATTCCCCGAAGCCGATAAAATTCCAGCTCTAACAGCAGGTTCAATACTGCCTTGAGTAATATTTCTCATATTCTGACTTACCTCGTCACCATACACATTGATCCCATCATAATTGGGATCAGAAGCCCTATCTCCTGACTTTACCCTATTATTTGCCCTGTCAAAATTGGTCATGTCATTTCCCTGCCAATCCTTAGCCTGTAAAAATGAAAAAGTAGCCTTTACCCCGAATTTATTGTTCCATGATTTAGCCAAACGCATATCAAACTGCTTGTATTCCTGTACAGCAGAATTGTTATCATTTACGTGATTTACACCTGTTTTGTATTGAAAACTTGCTCCTGGATAATTGAACGGGTTTTTAGAGGTCATTAAGAGTGTTCCGTTAATTCCCCCTGCACCATATAAAGCAGATGCCGCACCCGGTAGTAATTCTACATTGTCTACATCCAACTCAGAAAGCCCAACAATATTACCCACAGAAAAGTTTAAACCCGGAGCCTGATTGTCCATCCCATCAACAAACTGATTAAAGCGGTTGTTGCCATTTGAATTGAAACCACGTGCATTCACCGATTTAAAGGTTAAACTTTGCGTACTCATTTCTACGCCCTTTAAATTAAGGATAGCATCATAAAAGGATACACCCGGCAATTCCTTAATTGCAGAAGCACCAATGCGCTCTATGGTAACCGGCGATTCAAGGATCCGCTCTGGCGTTCTGGAAGCAGAAATAACAACCTCCTGACCTAGAATTCCACCAGATTCCAGTTCAAAATTTACACCGCCTGCAACACTGCTCACCTGGCGCTCTATAGGTGCATGCCCTACGTATGATACTACTATAGTAAAAGGCGGCCGCGCAGTGGTGTTGAAAGAATAATTTCCATTTTGATTGGTAGAAGTACCAGAAGTAGTACCCTTAATGGTAACACTTACTCCTGGAACCGGAAGCCTGGTTTCTTTGTCAGTCACGGTACCACTAACAACTATATTTTGAGCATTAACTGCTGAGGCGGAAAGCACACAAATTATAAAAATGTAAAATGCTTTAGTAGATTTTTTGATCATACGCTAATTTATGTTTGGTTATCAATAAGACAAACCTATGACAAAAAAAAATCAGGAACAAATTCTTTTTTTACGAGTGATGGTAGTGAATGCTTTTTATGTAAATTGCCGTAGCTAAATAGACGAAGTATGAGGAATAAAATAAAGGCATTTTTTTGTGTCCTGATCCCAATTTTACTGGCTTACATTTTTAACACCAAGTTTGGAGAAGTACCTCCCCTGCTTGAATTTCTTAATCCCTATACCGGATTTTGGCAAAATGCAGAAAGCATGAGTACAAGTCGTACCATTAAACATAATTTGAAAGGAAGCCGGGAATCAGTTGATATTGCCTTTGATGAGCAAATGGTTCCGCATATTTTTGCTAAGAATGACTACGATGTTTATTATGCGCAGGGTTACGTAACTGCCATGCACCGTCTTTGGCAAATGGATTTCCAAACCAGGTATGCAGCCGGAAGGATTTCGGAAGTTGTAGGACCCAAGGCAATTGAACTTGACAGATATCAACGCAGAATGGGAATGTTATATGGCGCCGAAAATTCGCTGAAAGGCATGATGGCAGATCCAAAATCAAGAGAAATGATTTTAGCCTATACCAATGGGATCAATGATTATATCCATTCTTTAAACGCGGCATCATTACCTATTGAATATAAAATCCTGGATTTTACACCTGAAGACTGGACGCCAATAAAATGTGCGTTGCTGCTAAAGCAAATGTCGGCAGTGCTGGCCATGGGATCTGATGAATTCTATATGACCAATATTCTAAAGAAATTTGGCCCCGAAGTCACTAATAATCTCTTTCCTGATTACCCGGATAGAGAAGATCCTATTATCCCAGCCGGTACACGATGGGATTTTGGTGATGCTTTAAAAGTACCTAAAACTCCACTTCATTACAATCAGCTCGTGACTAGTCGGGTACGTACCAAGCAAAAAGAAGACGGTATTGGTAGTAACAATTGGGCTTTATCTGGCAAGAAGACTGCTTCTGGTTATCCAATCCTTGCTAATGATCCACACCTAAACCTCACTTTACCCTCTATTTGGTATCAGATCCAACTCCATGCGCCAGGCTTAAATAGCTATGGTGTGTCTTTGCCGGGTGCTCCTGGTATTATAGTAGGCTTTAATCAACATATTGCATGGGGTGTAACCAATGTAGCCGCAGATGTACTGGACTTTTACCAGATCAAATTTAAAGACAGCAGCCACAAGGCTTATTGGTACAACAATCAGTGGAAAGCTACCAAGCAGCGTATAGAAACCATTAAAATAAGAGGCCTGGCCGAAGAAAAAGATACCGTAACCTATACCCATCACGGACCAGTTGTTTATTTTCAGCAGCCTAAAAAACTTTCCATGGCCAGGAATGTGCCCATAGGCAATGCGCTGAGATGGATTGCCCACGATTCATCCAATGAGTTAAAGACATTTTATCTTTTAAACAGAGGTAAAAATTATGCAGACTACCGTACGGCATTAATCTATTTCAGTGCTCCTGCACAAAACTTTATTTTTGCATCCGCAGATAATGACATTGCCATCACGCCAAATGGCCGTTTCCCTTTGAAATGGAAAAACCAGGGCAAGTTTATTCTTGACGGTTCCGATCCTGGGAACGATTGGCAGGGCTGGATTCCTGCAGCGCAAAACCCTACCGTTAAAAATCCGGACAGGAACTTTGTGAGCTCTGCAAACCAGTCTTGCACAGATCAAACCTATCCTTACTACATTAACTGGGAATTTAACGATTACAACCGTGGAAAACGCATCAATGACAGGCTTAAAATTATGCATAATGCTACTGCAGATAGCATTAGAATTATGCAGAGCGATGCTTACAGCATCTCCGCAGCAGACATTTTGCCTGTAATTGTGCCAAAAATGAATAACAGTACACTAAATGCCACGCAAAAAGAAGCTCTTAACCTGATCCAGAAATGGAATAAATATTATGATGCTAATGCTATTGCCGCAAGCATTTTTGACTTATGGTCCAAGCGCCTGTATTATGCCATTTGGGACGATGAATTTACCGTTAACGATGTACCGATGCGCTACCCCTCTGCAGATAGAACGTTAACCTTAATGATCAAAGAACCGACATCCAAATGGTTTGATAACATTAAAACGCCAAAAACAGAAAGCCTCGAAGACCTGATAAACAGTTCATTTAAGTATGCCTGCGATAGCCTGGAGCGTAAATACGGCCCAATTGGAAAGGATTGGGAATGGGCAAATGTTAAACATACCAATGTTCCACATTTGGCAAAAATTCCTGGATTTGGTTCAAAAACCCTGATGATTGGCGGTGCAAAAGGCACCATTAATGCACTTGCCGAAAGCAATGGCCCGTCATGGCGTATGGTGGTTGAACTTGGCAGTCCTTCACAATATCCTAAAGGTCATGGCGTATATCCTGGTGGGCAGTCAGGAAATCCTGGTAGTCCATTTTATGACAACATGATCAATACCTGGGCCGAGGGCAAACTTTACGACCTCAACTTTATGCAATCTGCAGGTGATATTCCCGGTAAAATAATCGCTCATTTAAAAACCTCCAAAAAATAACACATGGTCTTTATAGTAATACTTCTTGCAGCTTTTTTATTCCAATTGGTACTGCCCTGGTGGATCTCATTGGTCATATCTTTTGCCATCTGCGGTCTAATTGCTAAAACTGCAAAAATTGCTTTCTGGTCACCCTTTTTTGCCATTTGCATATTGTGGATTGCTATGGCACTTTTTAAAAGTCTGCCCAATTACAACATCCTTGCCGGGAGGGTTGCAGAAATGCTGTCATTAAAAGCCTGGTGGATGGTACTCTTACTTACCGGAATACTTGGGGGACTAGTGGCCGCAATAAGCGGCGTATGCGGATATCATTTCAGAAAGGCTGTGTTGTTAAAAAAAACGAATAACTAAGCAGCGGGTTTTCCGTATTTTTGCGAGGTGAACTCATTACTCCCAGACATATTCGCCATCACTAACGACACAGATTTTGAAGCCGCTGCAATTAAAGTTTTTCAACATCAATCTGCAAATTGCGCGGTTTACCATGCCTACCTCAGTAACCTCCACATCAATCCGGCAACTGTATCCAGGATAGACGAAATCCCTTTTTTACCCATCAGTTTTTTTAAAACCCATGAGGTAATTAGTGATAAGCACAGGCCAGAGCAAGTTTTCAGCAGCTCGGGTACAACAGGAATGGTGCAAAGCCAGCATTTAGTAACTGACGTTTCTGTGTATGAGCAAAGTTTCAACAAGGCTTTTGAATTATTTTATGGTCCGGTAACAGACATGTGCCTCCTGGCTTTACTTCCATCCTATCTGGAAAGGGATGGTTCATCGCTAATCTATATGGTTGATGCCTTGCTCAAACAAAGCAGCCATGCAAAAAGCGGCTATTTTTTACACAATTATCAAGAGCTATATACTACATTGTTTGATTTAAAGAAATGCAGACAAAAAACACTACTAATAGGCGTTACCTATGCGCTGCTGGATTTTATTGAGCACTTTAAACTGGATTTCCCTGAATTAACAGTAATGGAAACAGGTGGTATGAAGGGCAAAAGAAAGGAAATGGTGCGCGAAGAACTCCATGATCTGCTCACAAAGGGATTTGGTGTAAATGCCATCCATAGCGAATATGGAATGACAGAGCTCCTTTCTCAAGCCTACTCATTTGGAAAAGGGATCTTCAATTGCCCGCCCTGGATGAAAATTATCCTTCGAGATCCAAATGATCCCTTAACCTTGCTTCACAGCAACCAAACCGGAGGTATTAATGTGATTGACCTTGCTAACATCAACTCTTGCTCTTTTATAGCAACCCAGGATCTGGGCAAAACATACGCTGATGGCAGTTTTGAAGTTCTTGGACGTTTCGATAACGCAGATATTAGAGGCTGTAACCTATTGGTGCAGTAAAAAACTAGAACAACCGGCTATCAAAACTAAAACTTTTGGTTTCAATGATGCTAATTTGATCAGCAAGGGGATGGCTTACGTTCATTAAGTAGTTAAATTCATCCGCGATAATAGCCGAAGGAACCTGTAAAAGGAGAAATTCAGATTGCTTTACAAAGCGATCTCCTATATTTTGTAAAACCGGTGGAGCAGGATAAGTCCTCCAATCCTCAGGCAATTCATGCTTATCAATTATTTTGATGCTATTTTCCGGTAACTCAAAAAGAGTTAAGCATAGGTTTTTCGCATCGGTTAAGGTATTTGTATTGGCTAATACTTCCAATGCCGCTAAGGCACGGCTTGAGGCCATATAATGCAAAGGGGTACCTATAGAATTCCATCTCCCCCCAACTAATTTAGCACCAGTTCCGTTCAGGTCTTTTGCATGTTGGCAATTAGAAATGCGATACAATACCATTAGCTAAAAACACCATATTCTATCCTGCCTAAAATTTGTAATACCATATCAAAACCTATTGAGGTGTCTAGCAGGTACAAAGGTATTTCATTATTGAGTGCACGATTTGGATTGCGCATCCAGGTATTAAAAGCCTTTGTACTTCCCAAAACTTCTATTCCACGTTCATAGAGACGAGCCAGTTCTATGGCTCTGTCTGCGTATTCTGTTTTTACTAAAGTGGATGGCGTATAACGCTGTAAAGTACGTTCGGATATATGTAGCACGTTAGCTACTTCTTCTATAGTGAGTGAAATTTGCTTAGATAAAGCGGTTAAAGATTTTTTAGAAATCCCCTTTCGTGCCAGGTGCAACAAATCAAAATCAGTTGGGTTAGTGTACTGGGCGCCCATCATAGCTACCATAGGGGTATAATTTACACTACCATAAGCTACCATGGGTTCATTTACTAAGGCGATATCTTCAACTTTCTTTTTCATATCAGACAATTATACTCAAATATATACATTTTGTCCGAAACATTCTAATAATTCACATTTTTTTATAAACATCTGCGTTTACACGGCAATAATCAGGTAATAGTTCTTTTTACCTTTTTGAACAATGATAAATTGGTCATTTAACAAATGAGAGGTATTGATCACATCTGCAGGAGTAATCAGTTTTTCTTTATTTACCGCTATACCCCCGGCCTGAATCAGCTTTTTAGCTTCTCCTTTTGATGGTAATACCGTAGATTTCTCTGCCAGCAGTGTTGCAGCATCAATACCTTCCTCAAGCGCTGCTTTAGAAATTTCAAATTGAGGGATGCCCTCAAAAATTTCCAGCACCTGTGTTTCGTTTAAAGTTTTAAAAAACTCCAGAGAACCATTTCCAAACAAGAATTCAGAAGTTTTGATGGCTGTCTCTAAAGCTTCTTCACTATGCGTGCGAATGGTAATATCTTCAGCCAGGGCTTTTTGCAAGATGCGTAAATGAGGTGCTTCATTATGCGCAGCTTCCAATCCTTCTAACTCTTCTTTACTTTTAAGCGTAAAGATCCTGATCCATTTTTTAGTATCATCGTCACTTGCATTTAACCAAAACTGGTAAAATTTATAAGGAGAAGTTTTTTCAGGATTTAACCAGACAGCCCCACTTTCAGTTTTCCCGAATTTAGTACCATCTGCTTTTTTAATCAATTGCGTAGTTAACCCGTAAGCACTGCCTCCATCCTTTCTACGAATAAATTCTGTTCCGGTAACAATATTCCCCCATTGATCTGAACCACCCATTTGAATGATACAGTTGTGATTTTTCCATAAATAATAGAAATCGTAGCCTTGAATCAGCTGGTAAGTAAACTCTGTAAAAGACATTCCTGAATCTCCTTCCAAACGCTTTTTAACGCTGTCTTTGGCCATCATGTAATTTACAGTAATGTGTTTACCAACATCCCTGATAAAATCAAGAAAGCTAAAGTTTTTAAACCAGTCCATGTTGTTAACCATCATGGCACCATTACCAGCATCAGTAAAATTTAAAAACTTTGCCAGCTGAACTTTCATGCCCGCAAGGTTATGCTGCACCATTTCTTCAGTCTGCAGGTTACGCTCGTCAGATTTGCCAGACGGATCGCCCACCATCCCAGTTGCACCACCTACTAAGGCATAAGGTTTATGACCAGCACGCTGAAAATGAATTAAGGTCATAATCTGGGTTAAATGACCAACATGAAGAGAATCTGCTGTCGGATCAAAACCAATATAACCAGAACACATACCTGCATTTAACTTTTCTTCAGTTTCAGGCATCACATCATGCAACATGCCTCTCCAACGTAACTCTTCAATAAAATTGGTCATTATATATCTATGCTTTTGTGGCAAATATAGGGCAAAAGCGTTACATTTAGCCATGAACTTTCTGTCCCATTATTATTTTGAGCGAAATAACACCAATGAAAATATGGTCATGGGTGTGGTGCTACCAGATTTTATCAAGAACGCTCATAAAGACTGGAACCTCAATCCACAGAAGGAAGAAACGCTTTTTGCATATGATCTGCAACACCTATCTATACTGGAAGGGTGGAAAAAACACCTCGAAGTAGACCGGTTATTTCATGGTTCAGAGTTCTTTAAAGACCAGACCGCAACCCTGAAACACATCATTTTACCCATCTTCGAAGACAGCCCGGTTAAACCATTTTTTTTAGCCCATATTGGGCTAGAATTAATTTTAGACCACCTGCTCGTTACCGAAGGTCTGATCAATATCAATACATTTTATCAGCAGCTGGCTAAGGCAAACAATCCTGGTTTAACCAGCTTTTTATCAAAAGCAGGTCTACCTGACGAAGAGCTCTTTTACAAGTTTTTGAATGGCTTTATTTCCAGCAAGTATTTATTAAGCTATCAGAAGATAGAAAACATAACTTACGCCCTTAACCGCATCTGTATGCGTTTATGGAGCAACCCCTTTAAGGATCAGCAACTTCAGGAACTCACAAAAAAACTGGAAGAATTTAAAGCTGGCCTGCAAGAAAATTATAAAGTTATTTTTAACACCATTGAAGTTTCAATTTAGTATCGGGCGCTCCCTATCTGTAATCGAATAATTGTATATTCGCTCCATGTCACTATTTGATACAAAACAAAAAATGGATGCCTTGATGGCAGAGTTAAACCAGCATACTTATAACTATTATGTACTGGCTATGCCAACCATTGGAGACTATGAATTTGACAAAAAGCTGGAAGAACTTGCCTTACTGGAGCAAGCACACCCAGAATACGCAGACCCCAATTCACCAACACAACGCGTAGGTGGCGACATTACCAAAAACTTTACCACGGTAAAACACAAATGGGCCATGTTGTCTCTGGGCAACACTTATAATGAGCAAGACCTGCGAGATTTTGATGAGCGCATCAAAAAAGCGATAGGTGACAATTTTGAATATGTTTGCGAGCTTAAATTTGACGGTCTTTCCATCAGTCTTACTTTTGAAGATCAGAAACTAGTAAGAGCAGTAACCCGTGGAGACGGCACTAAAGGTGACGATGTAACCAGCAATGTAAAAACCATAAGTAATATACCACACCGGTTAAAATCCAATGATGCCCCTTCACTATTCGAAATCAGAGGGGAGATCTTTATGCACCGCGCCGCATTTGAACGTTTAAACAAAGAGCGCGAAGAACTTGGAGAAGTTGGTTATGCCAATCCACGTAACTTTGCCTCCGGAACCATTAAAATGCAAAATTCAAAAGAAGTAGCCAAACGCCCGCTGGATTGTTTTCTATATTCTTTAAACACAGAAAAACAATATTTTCGTACCCATTGGGAAAGTCTTCAAGCCATCAAATCCTGGGGTTTTCATATCAGTGAGCATACCAAACTGGTAAATTCCATTGAGGAAGTACTTACATTCATCAGCTATTGGCAAAAAGAAAGGTTTAACCTGAGCTATGACATTGATGGCATCGTAATTAAAGTAAACAGTTATGCGCAGCAACAGGAGCTTGGTTTTACAGCTAAATCTCCCCGTTGGGCAATCTCCTATAAATACAAAGCAGAAGAAGTAGAAACCATTCTGGAGCAAGTTACCTACCAGGTTGGTCGTACAGGGGCAGTAACACCTGTAGCCAACTTAAAACCAGTTTTACTGGCCGGCACTACGGTTAAAAGAGCCACCCTGCACAATGCCAATGAAATTGGGCGGTTGGACCTGCATCTGGGTGATCATGTTTTTGTAGAAAAAGGTGGCGAGATTATTCCAAAAATAATTAGTGTTAATCTTGAAAAAAGAAGGGAAGATGCCTTACCCGTAATTTATCCGGTAACCTGCCCGGAATGTGGCACCACCCTGCTGCGTAAAGATGGCGAAGTGGCTTTTTATTGCCCCAACGATGAAGGTTGCCCACCTCAAATTGTAGGCAAGATCCAGCATTTTATTAGTCGCAAGGCCATGAATATTGATGGTCTGGGTGATGAAACTATAGAAACCTTCTACCAAAAGGGCTTGGTGCAACACATCAGCGATTTGTATACCCTGCATGAAAAAGCAGAAGCTTTGAAAACATTAGACCGCTTTGGAGAACGTTCTATTGAGAACATGCTTAAAGGTATTGAGCTTTCCAAACAAATGCCTTTTGAAAAGGTGCTTTTTGGATTGGGCATCCGATATGTTGGCGAAACTGTTGCAAGAAAACTGGCGATGGCTGTAAAAGACATTGACAAACTTAAAGAGGCTAGCCTGGAAGAGCTTACCGCCATAGACGAGATTGGTGCACGGATTGCCGAAAGTATCCTGGAATACTTCAGTAAACCAGAACATCAGCATCAAATTAACCTGCTCAAAGTATATGGCCTACAATTTCAGGCAGAAGAAAATACAATTCCACTCCAAAGTGACAAATTAACCGGAAAAACATTTGTAATTTCGGGCGTTTTTGAAAATCACAGCAGAGAAGAACTGAAGGACCTGATTGAAAGCAACGGAGGTAAGATTTTAAGCAGCATCTCTGCTAAATTAAATTACCTGGTTGCCGGGGACAATATGGGACCAGCTAAGCTGGAAAAGGCCAACAAGTTAAATGTGCCACTGATATCCGAAGACAACTTATTAGAGCTATTGAAATAATAAATTAAAAATGAACAAATTTCATGGAACCGGTGTAGCCATAGTTACACCATTTAATGCAGATGGATCAGTAGATTATGACGGTTTAAAAAGCCTCATCAATTACCTGATCAATGGAAAGGTAGAATACCTGGTATCTTTAGGTACCACAGGAGAAGCATCAACACTCAATAAGGACGAAAAGAAGAAGATCTGGGAATTTACAGCAGAAATAAATAATGGCCGTTTACCATTGGTAGCAGGTATTGGCGGCAATGATACCGCTGAAGTGGCAAACAATATCAGTACATTTAAATTGAATGGCTACGATGCCATCTTATCTGCTAGTCCTTATTATAACAAACCTTCTCAGGAGGGTATATATCAGCACTACAAGGCCCTTAGTGAGGCCAGTGCTTTACCGTTATTTTTATATAATGTACCAGGAAGGACAGCCAGTAATGTAAGTCCTGAAACCACCTGCCGCCTTGCACATGATTTTAAGAATATTATTGGTACTAAAGACGCTTCTGGCAGCTTTGATCAGTTTAACCAAATTCTTAGGGACAAACCAGAAGACTTCATGCTGATTTCAGGAGATGATCCTGTTGCCCTGCCTATGATTGCGTTAGGTGCTGTAGGCGTAATATCCGTAGTGGGTAATGCATTACCGCAACAGGTATCAGACTTGGTAAGGCTTTGTCTAAACGGTGATTTTAGCGCAGCGCGTAAGCCACATCTTGATTTAATAGAATTTACCAGGCTCTTATTCGCAGAAGGAAATCCTGCAGGAGTTAAAGCTGCATTACGTCAGCTTAAAGTATGTGGTGACCAGGTAAGGTTACCGCTGATTAAAGCAACAGCACAATTAGACGGACAAATTGCAGAACAACTTAAGAAGATCATTCAATAATCAAATGCAAATTAAGCTTAAAGCGGGCCTGATCAATTGATCAGGCCCGCTTTGTTTATGCAGTTAGAAACTATTACTCTCCTGTCGCGGTAGCAACATTTTTGTACTGTCCGGCTTCCAATCTCTTAGAAATATCACTAAAAGCATCCAATGTACGTTGTACATCGTCAAGCGTATGCATCGCTGTAGGAATCAACCTCAAAGAAATCAATCCTTTCGGAATTACAGGATAAACTACAATAGAGCAGAATATACCATAATTTTCTCTCAAATCCATTGTCAAAGCCGTAGCTTCCAGCAACTCTCCTTTTAAAAACACAGGGGTAACCATAGTATCTGTAACACCAAGGTTAAACCCACGTTCACGCAATCCGTTTTGCAGGGCAGTAGCAATCTCCCACAGTTTAGCCCTTAATTCCGGACTGTTTTTAAGCAATTCCAGACGTTTAATTAAACCTACAACCATTGGCATTGGCAAAGCCTTTGCAAAAGTTTGAGAACGCATGTTATAACGCAAAAAGTTCACAATCTCCTCAGTAGAAGCTACAAAAGCACCAATACCAGCCATTGACTTAGCAAAAGTACCAAAGTAAACATCGATACCGTCCATACAACCTTGCGCTTCATGTGTACCCGCACCAGTTGGCCCCATAGTACCAAATCCATGCGCATCATCTACTAGGATACGGAAGTCAAATTCACTTTTTAAATCAACAATTTCCTTTAACTTACCCTGCGCACCAGACATTCCGAATACACCCTCTGTAATCAATAAGATACCACCACCGGTTTGGGCTGTAAGTTTAGTAGCACGTTCCAGCTGTTTACGGGCGCTCTCAATATCATTATGCTGGTAAACAAAACGTTTACCCATGTGCATCCTTAAACCATCAATAATACAAGCATGAGATTCTGCATCGTATACAATTACATCATTACGATCTACCAGACAATCAATAATAGAAACCATACCCTGGTATCCATAATTCAATAAAAACGCATCAGGTTTACCAACAAAGGCAGCCAGCTCCTGCTCTAATTGTTCATGGTATTTTGAATTTCCAGACATCATTCTGGCTCCCATTGGATAAGCCATACCAAATTCAGCAGCCCCCTGCTCATCGGCTTTCCTTACTTCGGGGTGATTAGCTAATCCCAGATAATTGTTTAGACTCCATACCAGATGCTCTTTACCACGAAAATTCATATGTGGCCCAATTTGCCCTTCTAATTTTGGAAAGGAGAAATATCCATGTGACCATTTTTGATGCTGGCCCAAAGGACCCATATGTTTTGCTATCTTTTCAAAAATATCCAATTGATTATATTTTAAGTTTTATAAGATTGCAAATTTACGTTTTAAAAGATTCATAAACAATACTTCAAAGGAAGCCGATCAGCAACAAAAAAGCCCTGGCAGGATGCCAAGGCTTAATAATTTATAATTGTTACACTAAAGCACTAATCAACGTTATCATGCAAAAATGAATTGTTTGGTCTAATCTCGGTAGAGCCATCTTCGTCATTACTCAATGTAAATCTTGAAACCTGAGATTCCGAAGAGTGCTGAACCTGTTGCAACTGCATTTGTTTACGTTTATAAGCTGGTTCATTTTCCAGCTCCTGTAAGCCATTGGTTGTACGCAGTTTCATACTAAGGTCTTTTAACCTTAAAATACGCTCCTTAGATTTTCTAAGCTGATCTTCTATAGATTCGTCATTTTTATCGTCATCCAATCCTGGCTCAACAACTTCAAGATGCTCCCTGCGCTCAGGACGTTCTTCAAACTCCTGGCTTATCGAAGCTACAACACGTTCTTCTCTCGGCCCTTCCTCTGGCATGTTTACAAAATCCGTTACCGGAGTTTCAAACACATACTCAGTTTCAGAAACCTTCAATTCAAAATCAGCAGATGGCTCTTGTTGCAACTCAGGCATTTGAACCTCTTCTTCTACCAGAGTATGTCTAACAATAATATTTTCCGGTTCTTCTGTTTTTCTTGATCTGCTGCCATTAAATAAGTCACCGAAAAGATCAGATTGCTTCTCTTTCGCTTTCATTACCGGTTCTGTTGCCGGAACTGGAGGTTTAGGCGCAATAAAAGAATTTACAGGCTCAACAGGTTTAACCATTGGTGCCTCTTCCGGAGTTAACAAAGAAATCTTCTTTACATTTTTACGCTCATTGGCACGTTGCTCTGTAGTTTGGAAACCCGTAGCAATAATCGTTACCGATAATTTATCCTCAAGGCTCTCATCAATACAATTACCCCAAATTAAATCGGCAGAAAGACCGGCTTTTTCCTGAATATAATCTGTAATGATACTCACTTCATCCATGGTTACTTCACGTAAACCAGAACTAATGTTCAATAATATATAACGAGCACCTTCAATTTCATTATCCTTTAACAATGGCGAAGCCAATGCACCTTCAACGGCGTTAATGGCACGGTCTTCACCATCACAAGCAAAACTACCCATAATAGAAACACCACTGTCCTTCATTACAGTGCGCACATCCTTAAAATCCACGTTTATATAACCTGGCACGGTAATGATCTCAGCAATTCCTTTGGCCGCAGTAGTTAAGATATCATCTGCCTGAGAAAAAGCGGAACCCAATGTCAGGTTACCAAAAATCTCACGCAACCTGTCATTAGAAATAACCAGGTATGAATCTACATATTTTTTCAGCTCATCTAACCCGTCTTCAGCCTGCATCTTTCTGCGCTTTCCTTCAAAAGAGAAAGGGGTAGTAATGATTGCCACAGTTAAAATATCCAGTTCTTTAGCAGCCTGCGCAATAATTGGACTGGCACCTGTTCCGGTACCACCACCCATACCAGCAGTGATGAACAGCATTTTAGTTGTGCTACCCAACATCTGTTTGATGTCATCTATATTTTCTATTGCCGAGTTTTTACCAACCTCAGGAATTGAGCCTGCACCCATACCTTCCGTTAAACTCGCGCCAAGTTGCACTTTATTTGGAATAGGGCTAAACTCCAATGCCTGTGCATCTGTATTACAAATAATAAAGTCTACACCGGTTATTCCTTGACGGTACATATGGTTTACCGCATTACCTCCACCGCCACCAACACCAATTACTTTGATGATTGATGACTTATCTTTTAACATTTCGAACTGCATATATTTATGAATCAGTAATTTATAAATCAGTTTTACCTGTTCATCTCTCCATGTAATATTAACACTTTTTTAACAGGCGTTTTCCACAATTGTTAGTAATGTGGAAAACTCGGCATTTGTGGAAAAGTTTTAAGGCTTTATATAATCTTCATCGCTAACATTCATATCATCTTTGATAAAATCTTTGGTTTTTGCCAGTAATTTATCAAATAAACCACCACCGCTACGTTTTGCTTTTTCCTTAATTGCGGCAGGTGTTTCAACATAAACACCGGGCTGTTTCATTTCCTCAATCAGCTCTTCTGCCTTTTGGATTCCTTTAATCAGCAAACCAACACTAGTTGCATACATCGGACTTTTCAGATCGTCGTATATGTTTTTAGGCATTTCTTCAAATTTAGACAAATGCTCATTTGGATAACCTACACGACAGTCTAAACCCGTTACATATTCTACCAGCTGAGACAGGTGTTTCAATAAAGCACCACCACCAGTAATCACTACACCACCTATTAGTTTTTTCTCATAACCAGAAGACTTGATTTCGTAATACACATGCTCAATAATCTCTTCCATACGAGCCTGAATCACATAAGCCAGGTTTTTAACCGAAATTTCTTTAGGCTCCCTGCCGCGTAAACCCGGTACACATATGATCTCATTTTCTTTATTTTCTTCAGCCAATGCAGAACCAAAACGTGTTTTTAAAAGCTCAGCCTGATTCCTCATTACAGAACAACCTTCCCTGATGTCTTCCGTAATACTATTACCTCCAAAAGGAATTACAGCAGTATGGCGAATAATACCTTCATGGAAAATAGCGATATCTGTAGTACCCCCACCTATATCTACTAAAGCAATACCCGCTTCTTTTTCTTCATCGCTCAACACCGATTCCGAAGAAGCCAATGGCTCTAATATCAATTCCTGCGTTTGCAAACCTGCATTGCTTACACAACGCATAATGTTTTTAACCGCAGTTACCTGACCCGAGATGATATGGAAATTAGCTTCTAAACGCACTCCAGCCATACCAATAGGATCTTTTACGCCCGGCTCATTATCGATCGTAAATTCCTGTGGCAATACATGGATGATTTCTTCTCCCGGGGGCATAACCAGTTTGAACATATCATCTATCAGCTTATCTATATCTTTCTTTGAGATTTCATTGATCTGATCTCTGCGCGTTAATATTCCACGGTGCTGTAAACTCTTGATGTGCTGTCCGGCAATCCCCACATTCACTACCCTGATCTCCACATTCGATTGTCCGCTCGCAATTTCTACGGCTTGCGATATACCTTGTACTGTTTTTTGAATATTGGAAACCACCCCGCGGGTTACCCCTGCAGATTCCGCTTTTCCAATACCTAGTACTTCAATCTTCCCATGCTGTGTTCTGCGACCAACGATCACACAGATTTTAGTAGTACCGATGTCTAGTCCGACTACAATTGGAGATTGAATGATAGATTTTTCTTTGCCCATAACTATATCAATTTTGTTGAGTTTGTATTATTTTGTTTTTCCTGGTATCTTTTTAATTTCTTTTTTATCAGTAACCTTTTTGTCGGTGATCTTCTTTGGTTTTTCCTTTTCAGGTGTTACTTTTTGAGGAACAATCTTCTTTGGGGTTACTTTTTCTTTTACTGGCAGGTTGTGCGCAATGTCTTTTACAATCGCATCCTTTATTAAAGAGTCTGCTACCACCTTTATCGCTTTAACAGTATCTCTTACAACTAAAGGTTTACGTACCGCAACCAGCAGGGTATCGCGTTTTTCGCATACCACCTGATTGGTGTATTTGATATTAATATTTTTATAGGTATCCCAGCCAACCTTAGGCATGGCTTTTTTATAAAACAACATTAGGTTATTCATCTTTACTTCCAGAGAATCTGCATTCCCCAAAATAATGCGTTGGTTGCCTACACGTGGGATCAATTCGATATCATTATCTGTATTAACAAATAACTGCTCAATTTGTGCGTCCCAAAGTGTATCTTTTTTTATAAAAAGAGCAGTTTTATATAGATCTGCTGCCATTTGTGTTTTTAAGGTATCCACCCTACCACTAAAATGTTCTGGTATATTACCATTTGCTACCAAAACATTTGCCGTAAAGTTTGGACTTACCGGCATCTTTAAACCGTTTTTATCAATATAGTAATCCTGGTTCCCCGCATTGATCACCCTAAGTACAGGTTGGCGCTGTTTGATCTGGATGTGAATTACGCCATCCATATCCGCATACACCTTAGCCAATTCTATATAAGGATTGGCAATCATGTCCTGCTCAATACCATTTAGGTTAATTCCTTCAAGGTACCTACCAATCAATTGCCCCTGATTTTGTTTCAAAATGGCATCAATTTCTTCCCTTTCAATAAAATTATCAGCCCCTGGAATTAAGATTTTTACATTGGTACATTTAATGGTATGCTTTTTAGCCTCCACAAAACCCATAAGTACCACCAATCCGCTCAGACAAATTATCCAGGCAAATACTTTAAAAATCAATCTCCAGTTGATCTTTTTAATCATGGCTCAAGGTTGCTTTAAGTTGTGGTATCAAAGTATCAATATCACCCGCACCTACTGTTACCAGCAGCTCAGGCCTTTCTGTTTTAATTTTTTCCAACGCTGCACCCTTTGTTAAAATCTGCTTATTACCTAGTGTCATCTTATCCAGCAACAGCGCCGAATTTACACCTTCAATAGGTATTTCCCTTGCAGGATAAATCTCCAGCAAAATCAGCTCATCAACAGAACTCAACACCTCTGCAAAACCATCTGCAAAATCACGGGTGCGGGTAAACAAATGTGGCTGAAAGATCACCGTCAATTTTTTGTCCGGATACAATTGTCTCACGGCATCAAAGCAAGCCCTCAATTCCTCCGGGTGGTGCGCATAATCATCTATATAGATATGCCCCGGCGTATTCACTATGTATTCAAATCTGCGTTTTACACCCGTAAAGCTGGCAACTGCATCTTTAATTTTGGTGGTATCAATGCCTAGTTTCAATGCAATACTAATGGCAGCAACAGCATTTTCTACGTTATGCTTACCTGGAAGCAACAAATGCAGGTCTTTGATTTCCTCTAGCTCACAATGGTAATCAAATACAAAACTGTGGTCTACCACCCTAATATTGGAACCATAAGCATCAGAATTTTCCCACAAGCTATAGGTAACCCCATTGCTAATCGGTAAGCCAGCTTTTACAAACAAAGTACCACCCTCCTTTAATTGTCCTGCAAACAAATGAAAAGATTCATGTAAATGTGCTGCATCACCATAAATATCTAAATGATCTGCATCCATCGAGGTAATCACTGAAAGGTCCGGATGAAGCGTTAAAAAGGAACGGTCAAATTCATCAGCCTCTACAACCACTACATTATTTTCGCCAATTAAAAAATTGCTGTTATAATTCGTAGTAATACCGCCAAGGAAAGCCGTGCAACCATATCCCGAATGCGTCAAAATATGAGCAATCATAGAGGAAGTTGTGGTTTTACCATGTGTTCCGGCAACAGCGATACAAAACTGGCCTTTACTAATAATACCCAGCACTTCAGAGCGTTTCTTTAGGGAAAAGCCATTGTCCTTAAAATAATTCAGGATCAGCGAATTTTTTGGAACCGCAGGTGTATAGACAATTAAGGTATCCTCATGATTTTCAAGAAAACATACCGGCAGTGAAGATTCATCATCCAGATAAGAGATCAGAATGCCTTCCTGCTCCAGCGCAATGGTTAAATTGGTCCGGGTTTTATCATAACCACAAACCACACATCCGCGCTTGGCAAAATAGCGCGCTATAGCACTCATACCAATACCACCTATTCCTACAAAATATATCCTGTTTATTGCATCTAATTCCATTATCTAATCTCCTTTCCAGCTAAAATTAACACTTCGTTTGCAATTACCTCATCTGCCTCGGGCAACGCCATTTTCGCAATATTTTCTGCAAAAACCTCACAGCGTTCTTTATCATTCAGTAACCTCAAGGCCTCTGCAACAAGGGTATCTTCTGCAGAACGATCTGTGATCATTAGTGCTGCATTGTTATTCACCAACGCAAAAGCATTTTTAGTTTGATGGTCTTCAGCAACATTAGGTGAAGGCACCAGGATCACTGGTTTCTTAATCAGGCACAATTCTGCAATTGTTCCCGCACCTGCCCTTGATATAATCAAATCAGCCGCTGCATACGCCAAATCCATCCTGTTTAAAAACTCAAGGATGCGCACATTTGGGTGCAATCCAGGAGCCAATCGTTCCATGATCCCGGTATAATAAAACTTACCGGTTTGCCATACAATTTGCACATCCTGATCGATGATCTCCTGCAAATGTTTTTCAATGCTTTTATTTAAAGTGCCGGCACCAAGACTTCCGCCGGTAATCAATATCGTCCGCTTTAAAGGATCAAGCTTCAGTAATTCGGCCCCGGCAAAATGCTTATTTACCACGTCTACCACCTCCTTACGCACCGGATTTCCAGTTTTAAGAATATTTTCTGATGGAAAAAACTCTTCCATGCCATCAAATGCCACACACACCTTAGCCGCCTTTTTACCAAGCCATTTATTGGTGATACCGGCATAAGAATTCTGTTCCTGAATCAGGTAAGGAATACCTTTTAAAGAAGCAGCATACAAAATCGGTCCGGAAGCATAGCCCCCAACACCAACTACCACATCTGGCTTAAAAGTATTAATAATACCCACCGCTTTTGCCACACTACCAATCAGTTTAAATGGCAATGATAAGTTTTTTAAAATAGAACCACGCTGCATACCAGCAATGTTAAGTCCAACAATTTTATAACCCGCCGCCGGAACTTTTTCCATTTCCATTCTGCCTTTAGCGCCCACAAACAAGATCTCACAATCCGGTTCTATGCGTTTTAATGCATTAGCTATCGCAACTGCTGGAAATATGTGTCCACCGGTCCCGCCTCCTGATATGATAATTCTTGTTGGTCTCACGCTCATGTTCTTTCTTCTAAAATCCTTATGCCAATACGGGCAATTCCCCTACAATTACTTTTTTATTGCCACTGTCATCCAGTACCTTTTTACCATTTTCTTCAACGTCCCTGCTCACACTCAAAATAATCCCGAAAGCTATACTGGTAAAAATCATAGAGGTTCCTCCCATACTTACCAGCGGCAAAGGAACACCAGTTACAGGTCCTAAACCTACAGCAACAGCCATATTGGCAAATGCCTGGATGGTTAAACTAAAACTCAGTCCCGCAGCCAGCAGGGCCCCAAAGGCTTTTGGACTTTGGGTTACAATCCTGACACATCGATACAGCAATACCAGGTACAATACTACAATAACCAGGGCGCCTAACATACCGTACTCTTCTACAATAATAGCAAAGATGAAATCCGAATATGGATGGGGCAAAAAGTTCCTTTGTGTACTGTTACCAGGGCCCTTTCCAAAGAATCCACCAGTAGCCAACGCGATTTTGCTTTGATCAGCCTGATAAGTTTTATCAGAATGCTGCAACTCCGGATGTAAAAAAGAGTTGATCCTGGATTTATAAGTTTCACGTCTGGGGCCTAAAAAGATAACAAACATCAATAGAACCAGTCCCCCGGCGCAAACCATTGCAATCTGTTTGATACTGATCCTTCCAATAATCAACAACAACACGCTCACTCCAAACAACATCAATGCCGTAGACAAATTGGCCAGCGCAATTAAAATAAAAACCACACAAACCGAACCCATGATAGGGATAAATGCTTTTTTAACATCTTTAATATTCTCCTGCTTTTTGGTTAGCATCCTCGCCAAAAAGGTAATCAGTGATAGCTTTGCCAAATCTGAGGTTTGAAAAGTAAGTCCGATGATAGGAATTTTAACCCAACGGGAAGCATCATTTAAAGTTTCCCCAAAAGCCAGTGTATAGAACAGCAAGGGGATGGTAATGATCATTAAAATCTTAGAAATCCCCGCATAATATTTGTAATCCAGCAAATGCGCAATGTAAATCATGCCAATTCCAAGAATCACAAAAATCAAGTGTTTGGTTAACAATATCTTCTCAACTGTTTTTCCGGTTTTATAAGCGTATGTACCCGTAGCACTGTAAACAGCAAGAATGGAGATCATAGACAGCAGGATGATGATCAACCAGATCCACCTGTCGCCTTTTGTTTTTTCAAGAATTCTGTTTATTGCTACCATAATTTATAACTCCTTAACAGCCGCTTTAAATTGATTTCCGCGGTCTTCGTAATTTTTAAACAAGTCAAAACTTGCACATGCAGGAGAAAGCAATACAGTATCTCCCTTTTTTGCAAGGTGATATGAGAGCTGTACGGCTTCATGCATCGAAAAAGTATTTACAATTACCTCAACATCATCCTCAAAAGCATCATGGATCCTTTTGGTATCTTTCCCTAAGCACACAATAGCTTTAACCTTAGATTTCACCAGGCTCCTCAGCATGTCGTAATCATTTCCCTTATCCACCCCACCCAAAATCAACACTACTTTTGCAGGTACACTTTCCAGTGCATACCAGGTAGAGTTCACATTCGTGGCCTTAGAGTCATTGATGTAATCCACACCCGAAATTTTAGCCACAAACTCCAGTCTGTGTTCAATATTTTTAATATCTCCCATTCCCTCGCGGATGGTTTCATTACGAATATCCAATACCCTGGCAACTATTCCCGAGGCCATTGAATTATAGGTGTTGTGTTTGCCTTGTAAGGCTAGTTCAGATATGGACATGGTCAGTTGCTCCTCCTGGTTTATATTAATGTGAATAGTATTTCCTTCCAGATACGCACCTTTCTCTACTTTCTTACGAATAGAAAATGGGTACATGGTGGCATTTATAGTTGTGGTTTTGAGTGCTTTTAACGTTTCTTCATCGTCGGCACAGTAGATAAAATATTGTGCCTGCGTTTGGTTCTGAGCTACACGCATTTTTGAAGCGGCATAGTTGCTCATTTTATAGTCATAACGGTCCAAATGATCTGGAGTAATGTTCAGTAGAACCGCAATATCGGCCCTGAATTCAAACATATCATCCAACATAAAACTGGAAATTTCCAGTACATACCAATCGAAATTTTCCGTCGCCACCTGCGCAGCGAAACTATGACCTATATTTCCGGCAAGCCCAACATTGAGACCTGCCTTTTTTAAAATATGATAGGTTAGCATTGTAGTCGTAGTCTTACCATTAGAACCTGTAATACAGATGGTTTTGGCAGAAGTATAGCGTTTCGCAAACTCAATTTCCGAGATGACCGGGATATTTTTCTTTTTCAGCGCTACAATAATGGGCGCGGTATCAGGTATCCCCGGACTTTTAATCACTTCAACAGCAACCAGAATCTCTTCAGCGGTATGCTGCTTCTCCTCATAGGTCACACCTAATTCATCAAGTGTATTCTTATATCGGTCTGCTATGGCACCAAAATCAGATACAAAAACATCAAATCCCTGCTTCCTGGCAAGTATTGCCGCTCCTACTCCGCTCTCTCCGGCGCCTAAAATTGCAATTCTTTTCTTTTCCATTACCTTACCTTTAAAGTGATAATTGTGATGATGGCCAATAAAATTCCAATGACCCAAAAACGGACAACTATTTTAGCTTCATGATAGCCTTTCTTTTGGTAATGATGGTGGAGCGGCGACATCAAGAAAATTCTCCGGCCTTCACCAAACCGCTTTTTAGTATACTTAAAATAAGATACCTGCAACATCACAGACATAATTTCAACCAGAAAAACACCACATAAAATTGGGATCAGCAATTCCTTCCTAATCATAATGGCAAAAGCAGCAATGATACCACCGATGGCTAAACTACCTGTATCGCCCATAAAAACCTGGGCAGGATAAGAATTGTACCATAAAAACCCTACACAGGCACCAACAAATGCACCGGCAAAAATCATTAGTTCTCCCGAATTCGGAATATACATGATGTTCAGATAATCGGCTATCACCGTATTACCAGAAACATAAGCCAGCAAGCCTAATGTAACCCCAATAATTGCCGATGTTCCGGTAGCCAGCCCATCTATACCGTCGGTAATATTGGCACCATTAGAGACGGCTGTAACAATAACCACAACAAACAGGATGAATACAAAAAAAGCGTATTTTTCATAGCCTTTACCTAAAAACTTAAGAACCTTGGCATAATCAAATTCATTGTTTTTGTAAAATGGCATATTGGTAATCGTAGATTTTACATCCTGGGTGTAATAAAAACTTTCACCCTTTTGCCTCAGTACCATTGGTGCATCAGATTTAACAATACTGGTTTCATCCACGGTTTGACGGGCCACAATATTTGGATTAAAATACATCGTATAGCCTATAATTAAGCCCAAACCGACCTGTCCTACAATTTTAAACCTTCCGGCCAGTCCTTCTTTATTCTTTTTAAATACCTTGATATAATCATCCAAAAATCCAACTGCTCCCATCCAAACGGTGGTTACTATCATCAGGATAACATAAACATTGGTTAGGTTGGCCAAAAGCAAAGTAGGCACTAAAATTCCCAGTAAAATCATGATACCACCCATAGTTGGAGTACCCTGTTTTTGCATTTGTCCTTCCAGACCCAGATTTCTCACAGTCTCTCCCACCTGCATTTTTTGCAGATAATTGATGATCCTTCTACCATATACAGTAGTAATAATCAGGGATATGATAATTGCCAGGGAAGTACGAAAGGTAATGTACTGAAACAACCTTAAGCCAGGAATATCATAATGATGACGTAAATATTCAAATAAATAATATAACATTAGCTGATTAAATTAAGTTGTTCCGTCAATATTTCTTTATCGTCAAAATGATGTCTAACACCATTAATTTCCTGATATTTCTCATGTCCCTTACCTGCTAACAAAATGATATCGCCAGGTTTAGCCAGGTGACAAGCTGTTTTAATGGCTTCTCTTCTATCTACTATGGTCAGTGTTTTACGTTTATTTACCGGAGATACGCCAGCTTCCATTTCCTCTACAATAGTTTGAGGATTTTCTGTTCTTGGGTTATCCGATGTCAGGATTACTTTATCACTCCAATCGCAGGCTACCTGTGCCATCAACGGACGTTTAGATTTGTCCCTGTCACCACCACAACCAATTACAGTGATAACCTGCTCATTACCCTGTCTGATGTTCTGAATGGTACTCAGCACATTCTGCACTGCATCAGGCGTATGCGCATAATCAACAATACCAATGATATTTTTACTGTTGCTTACATAATCAAACCTACCTTCAGCTCCCGTAAGACCACTCAACACAGTCAACACATTTAATTTATCCAGTCCCAGAAGTTGCGTGGTTCCGTACACAGCCAATAAATTATAGGCATTAAAAGAACCCACCAACTTAAAAAACACATCCATATGGTCTATCTCCAGGTTAAGTCCGCTAAAGCGGTTTTCAATAATCCTGGCTTTATAATCAGCCATCTGTTTCAGTGCATATGTTTTTTTAGCTGCTTTGGTATTCTGCAACATGACCATGCCATTTTTATCATCAGCATTGGTCAAAGCAAAAGCCGTTTTAGGCAGTACGTCAAAAAATGCTTTCTTGGCCTTAATATAATTGTCGAACGTTTTATGAAAATCAAGGTGATCATGTGTGATGTTAGAAAACACGCCACCGGTAAAATGGATCCCCTCAATTCTATGCTGTATCACAGCATGAGAACTCACTTCCATAAAGCAATACTCGCAACCTTCGCTTACCATTCGCTGTAAAAGCAGGTTCAGCGCCAACGGATTTGGCGTAGTATGCGTTGCCGGAATTACCAGCTCATTGATCTGGTTCTCCACGGTAGAAATCAACCCGGTAGCATAGCCCAACTGTCTAAACAACTTAAATAGTAAGGTAGCGATAGTTGTTTTGCCATTTGTACCAGTAATACCAATCAATTTAAGATTAGCAGAAGGATTACCAGAAAAATTGGCTGCCATTTTACCCAGGGCTACAGAAGAATTTTCTACGATAATGTAAGTTACACCCTCCTTCAATTCTGCAGGCAAATCCTCGCAGATGATCACAGTAGCACCAGCCTGAATAGTTTGCCCGATATAATCATGCCCATCAGACAATGTACCTTTCACAGCAAAAAACACAGCATTTTCCGTTACTGTTCTGGAATCAAAAGTAAGCGCAGAGATTTCCCTATTGGTTGACCCAACCAACTTGACAATCGCTACACCATATAAAACATCCTGCAACTGCATCTTATTCTAATTCTATTTGTACGGATAATCCTTTTCCTATTTTAGTTCCCGCAGCAAGAGATTGTCCCACTACTTTGCCACTTCCTGTCACACGGGTTTTCAATCCCGAATTGCCCAGTAAATAAAGTGCATCTTTCAAACCCATACCTACAACATTAGGCATTAGCCCCTTCACAGAGCTATATTCTTCATAAACCAAACCATTGCTGGTATCCACACTATTAAAGTAATCTGACTTGGCAGCATACAAGGTTTTGATTCCAAAAGCATTATACACCCTTTTTACTGGCTTGGTTTGCCCAGCTTTAGCTTCCGGGCTTTTAGTATTGCCTACCAAATGATCAGCCACACTATTGTACATCTGCATATCACTTGCATAAATTCTATCGGCAATCTCCCTGAATGGAGGCCCCGCAACCTGTGCTGCGTAGTAACCATTTTTAGGATCATTAATCACCACAATCAACGAATATTTAGGCTTATCAGCCGGGAAATATCCGCAAAAAGAAGCCTGGTACTGCCTTTTGCCGCGGTATCCTTTATTCGCATCAGCCACCTGTGCTGTTCCGGTTTTACCAGCAATTCGGTATAAAGGATTGTAAATATTCCCTCTTCCCGTACCTTCCGTAATTACACCTTCCAACATTTCCTGCATTTTTTTCAGGGTTTTATCAGAGCATATCTTTTCATTGACAACCGTCGTTTTAAATTGCTCAATTGGATTCCCTAATCTTCTGATCTCTTTTACAAAGATTGGCGTTACGTATCTGCCATTGTTTGCAATAGCATTATAGAAGGACAGCATTTTAAGCGGTGTCAATTGCATTTCGTAACCATAGGCCATTTGCGGAAGCGTCATCGTTTTACTCCAGCTTTTATTAGATGGATTTTTAACCACCGGCTGTGCTTCCCCGGGAATTTGCAGGTTCATTTTTTTATTCAACTGCCAATCGTACAAATGATCCGTGAATTGTTCCTGATTATCGTGATAAGCATTATTAACCAGATAAGCTACCGCAGCATTAGAAGATTCTTCAAAAGCCTTTTTAACCGTAACTACACCTATACTACCATGCGAATCTCTAATGGTATGTCCTTTAATCCGATAATCACCAGTTGCCACAAGGGTATTGGTATCTACCTTTTTGTCTTCCAGCAAAGCCATGTAAGAAGCTACCTTGAAGGTTGAACCAGGATCCTGATTTCCCGCTATGGCATAATTAAATTTCTCTTTATACTCTCCCGGACCTACCTTAGTATAATTAGCTACAGCCCGCACCTCTCCTGTGGCAACCTCCATTAAGATCACCGCACCATGATCAGCATTACTTGCAATCAATGCTTTTTCCAGGGCACTTTGCGCCAAATCCTGCATGTTGATGTCTATAGTAGAAATGATATCCGATCCTTCTTTAGGGGCAACTTCAGCCTCATCATTTACCGGCACCCAAACTCCGCCTGCAATGCGTTGCACCAAACGTTTACCACTTTCGCCATTAATGTAATTGAGGTATGCACCCTCTAAACCTACACCATTTTTTACATTTTCATTTTTGTAACCAATGGTACGAGCAGCCAGTGATTTGAATGGCAGGATCCGTTTGTTCTGCTGCACTGCAATCAAGCCACCACTGTATTTACCCACATTAAAAAGTGGAAACGTACGAATGGTTTTCAAATCCTGATAATTTACTTTTCTCTTAATCAGCAAATACCTTACGCTATCTCTACGGGCAATACGCAGGTAACGCGCATATTCTTTTGGAGATTTGTCTTTAAAAAACTCAGATAGTTTCATAGCCAATGAATCTACCTTAAGGCTAAAAAATGTATCATCCTCAATTCCACCCGCATATAGATCCATGCGCAATTCATATTCAGGCACTGAAGTAGCCAACAAACTACCGTCATTAGAGTATATGTTTCCACGTGCGGCTTCTACATTGATGTATTTAGTAGAAAGACTATCAGCCATCGCTCTCCATTTATCGCCCTGAATGTACTGAACATCACATAGCCTGATCAGTACCGCTACAGCAAGCAGAACAATCAGGCCGAAAGCCAGATAAACACGTAATAATATATTAGCTCTAATGTTCATCGTTACTCAATACAATTTTTTTAGGTGGTGCTGTAAGTTCTTTTATACCTAGCGTATCCACCTTTTTAGCTACTTCTGTTAATTTACTTTTAAACATGAGGTCTGCTTTGAGTGATTTATACTCCCAGCTTAACTCTTTCACTTCTTTATTTAACTTGTCAATGTTTCTGATGTTCTTTACCGCCATGTGGCTATTGGCAATGTATAACATACACAAAAACGAAAGGAACAATAAAAACGGCAACATCTCCGTAGCCGCCTCTTTGGTTACCACCCCTTCTGTAAACAACTTCTTAAAAAAGGCCGTTGCACTTCCTGCAGCTTCCTTTTCTTGTTTTTCACGTTGCGCTTTCTTCTCCAGTTTCTCCTGTTCCAGCTGATCTTCCAACCTTCCCAAACGATCTTCACGCTCTTCCGGATCAAACTGTTTCAGTTTTCTCGGCTTGTTTTGAAAACCTTTCTGCTCAGCATATTCACGTTCAAAACGCGCATTCTCCAACCGCTCTTGCTCTTCTGAAAATTCAGAATCATCTTTCCCTTCTATATTTTCCCTGAACCGGTTCATATCTTCTCACCAATCCTCAACTTTGCACTTCTTGCACGACTGTTTTGCTCCAGTTCTGCCTCATCCGCAATCACCGCTTTGCGGGTAACGACATTGAAAGGCTTTTGCTGGTTACCATAAAAATCCTTCTCTACCTCTCCCCTAAACTTGCCCTTCGCCATAAAATTCTTCACCGGACGATCCTCCAAAGAATGATAAGACATCACCACCAAACGTCCCCCTGGCTTCAGCACCTCAGCAGTCTGCTCCAGAAAACGTTCCAACACGTCAATCTCCTGGTTCACCTCTATCCGCAGAGCCTGAAAGACCTGCGCCATATACTTATGTTCTTTTCCTTTAGGAATATGTGCTGCTACAGCAGTCTTAAAGTCTGCAAGCGTCACAATTGGACGCACTGTTCTAGAAGTAACTACCGCTTTGGCCAGAGATTTCGCATTTTTAACCTCTCCGTAAATCCCAAAGATTTTATGAAGCTTATCTTCCTCATACGTATTTAAAACTTCAGCAGCGGTAAGACTACCTTGTTTGTCCATGCGCATATCCAAAACTGATTCGAAACGCGTAGAAAATCCTCTCTCAGGTTCATTGAATTGATGAGATGACACGCCAAGATCAGCCAGGATACCATCCACCTGTTTGTATCCCAGTAACCTTAAGTTGTTTTTTAGAAAAGCAAAATTTTGATCTACAAATAAAAAGCGGGAATCATCTATCTTATTACGCTGGGCATCAGGATCCTGATCAAATGCAATCAGTACGCCCTTAGGCGACAAATGCTTAAGAATTTCTTTAGAATGTCCGCCACCACCAAAGGTAACATCAACATATACCCCATCTGGATTAATGTTCAATCCATCAATACATTCTTTCAATAACACCGGAATGTGGTAATTATTTTCCATCGCCTATCCCCCTCATTTTATTACCCATTACCTCTGCTGCAAGCGCCGCGAAATTTTCCGGCTCTTTATCAAATAAAGCTTCGTAAGCAGATTTGCTCCAAACTTCTATTTTATCAAACTGGCATGCCAGTATCAATTCTGTGTTGTTAGAAATACCCACAGATTCCAATAAGGAGTTGGGTAAATTGACCCGACCAGCAGCATCAAGTGTCAATTCCGTAGCGCCACGGGTAAAATACCTGATAAACTCTCGTGTTTTTGGTTCGTATGGATTCAGCTTACTAAGCTCTTCAACTATAGATTCCCATACTTTTTTAGGATAAATAACCAGGTGCTTCTCAAAACCCCTATTGATCACAAGTCCCTCTTGCTCAACATCAGGCAATTGCTTTTTTAGACTCGAAGGCACCATAAGGCGACCTTTCGCATCTAACTTACAATCAAATTCTCCTAATAGTTGAACCATTTCTATTTCTACACTTTTTATGTAGTGTAAAATTAGATACTTCTACCACTTTTTACCACATTCCCCCACAAAAAGTTTTCAACATAATTTTTGAAGGGAAAAAAGTGCATTTTTGATAGTAAAAACAACGATTTAAAAGTGGTAAAAAAAATCAGGCATCCCTAAAACAAGGATGCCTGACTCAAAAAAATTATAAATTATCTGAAGTTCAGCTAAGAATTAACTGCCTTTACACCAGGTAACTCCTTACCTTCCATGTATTCCAGCAATGCACCGCCACCTGTAGATACGTAACTTACTTCATCTTCCAAACCAAATTTGGCAATTGCAGCAGCAGAATCTCCGCCACCGATTAATGAGAAAGCCCCGGCAGCCGTTGCTGCAACCACTGCATCTGCAACAGCGCGTGTTCCATGCTCAAAGTTCGCCATTTCAAAAACACCCATTGGACCATTCCAAAGCAAAGTTTTAGAGTTAGCAATGACATCAGAGAAAAGTTTAATGGTTTTAGGACCAATATCCAGACCCATCCAATCTGCCGGAATGGTTCCTGTATCTACCACATCTTTTTGTGCCTCGTTATCAAACTTATCAGCAATAACGGTATCTACTGGTAAAATTAAATTTACGCCTTTAGATTTGGCTTTCTCCAGCAATTCAAGACAAAGCTCCATACGATCAGCCTCTAATAAAGAAGTACCGATTTCGCCACCCTGTGCTTTAGCAAAAGTATAAGCCATTCCACCACCAATAATCAGGTTATCTACTTTATCCAGCAAACTTTCAATCAATAAAATTTTATCAGAAACTTTAGCTCCACCCATAATGGCTGTAAAAGGTTTTACTGCACCGTGGTTTACCTTCTCTGCATTTTTCAATTCTTCGGCCATCAAGTAACCGAAGTATTTATTATCTGGGAAAAACTGAGCAATAACTGCTGTAGAGGCATGTGCACGATGCGCAGTACCAAATGCGTCATTTACATATACATTACCAAGTTTAGCTAGTTTCTCTGCAAAAGCCACATCGCCTTTTTCCTCTTCTGGATAAAAACGAAGGTTTTCTAAAAGCAATACATCACCAGGCAACAAATTTGCAGCTTTTTTAACCGCCTCAGCACCAATGCAATCGTCTGCAAACTTAACTTCCAGATCCAGCATCCGCGATAGATCACCTAAAATGTGTTTTAAAGAATATTTATCTTCCGGACCGCCTTTAGGACGACCCAAATGAGACATCAACACCACAGCACCACCATCGTTTAAAATTTTGGTGATTGTTGGCAAAGCTGCACGCATCCTTTTATCATCAGTAATGTTAAAGCTCTTATCCAAAGGCACGTTAAAATCTACCCTGATGAGCGCTTTCTTATCTTTAAAATTGCATTGATCTATTGTATTCATATCCTTTTTTCTATTCTATTAGTTATGTACAGCACCAAATATAGCTATTTTCTCCACCACGTTCACTAGTCTGGCAGAATAACCAGATTCGTTATCATACCAGCCCACTACTTTCACGAGATCACCAACAATGGATGTAAGCAGGCTGTCGAAAATACAGGAATGCGGGTTATCTAGAATATCTACGGATACAATTGGATCTGCAGTATATTCTAAAATATTACTCATATTGGTTTCAGAAGCATTTTTAAACGCTTTATTAATCTCCTCGATAGTGGTTTCTTTCTTAAGAATGCAGGTAAAATCAGTTAAAGAGCCGTTCAATACCGGAACGCGGATTCCTGCCCCCCCAAGTTTACCATCCAGGTGCGGAAAGATATGTGTAATGGCTTTTGCCGCTCCCGTACTTGTAGGAATAATAGAAGCCGAGGCAGCCCTTGCCCTGCGTAAATCTTTATGTGGTGCATCGTGAAGGCTCTGGTCGCCAGTCATAGAATGTATGGTTGTAATGTAACCATCCAGAATTCCCCAATTGTCATCAAGGATTTTTACCATTGGCGCTACATTATTGGTGGTACAGGAAGCATTGGATAAGATCGGAGAAGAAAGATCTATGATATCATCATTGACGCCCAATACCACCATTGGAATATCATGATCTGCCGAAGGCGCGGAAATGAGCACCTGCCCCGCCCCTGCTTTTAAGTGTTTTTCAGCTCCTTTCCTGCTGGTATATTTACCTGTAGCTTCGAGTACAAGATCAATATTTAATGCCGCCCATGGTAATTCTTCAGGATTCGGAACAGATAAGACCCGGATCTTATTACCGTTGATGATTAGGGAGTCTGCATCATAAGAAACTGTGCCTTTGAAACCCCTGTGTACGGTATCATACTTAAACAGATGAGCCAATGTAGCGGGATCTGTTAAGTCATTTATAGCTACAATATGAAGTCCTTTTTCAAGCGCAGTACGCAAAAAAATACGGCCAATTCTACCAAAACCATTAATTGCAATATTCATTCTGCAAAAATACCCAATTGCATGCAATAATTAGACATTACACGGAAAGACTAAGATAAGTCAAAGGTAAATTCGAAGGTAACCGGAAGATTGCATCGCATTTCATATGGAATTTCTTCGGCATTTCTTCGGTTAGAGTCGAGCAAACACCGATGATACTACGCTCAAACTACGCTTAAAGAGCAGTAAAACCTTCGACTTACCTCCGGGTTTCTCCGGGGTTACTCCAAGGATTTCTAGAAAGACCGTAGATAGATACAACACTATATTTGCAGGGAGGTTATTATTAAGGAACACGTATAGAGCTCGTATAGACCTCGTATAGAGCTCGTATAGAACAGGTAAAAATAACGTGTTTGATGCGCTCGTTTTCCGACTGCTATTTGGTTGCCACACTTTTATGTTCCGTGAAACCTCCCTTCAATTTTAGTGCACGCACCAAAATCTAATCTAGCACACCTTAACACCATATTCTGGCGTAATTGTTGCTCAAAATAAAAATAATATAAAAATGTATACTCAAAAATGCAACATTACTGTTGCAAAATAAGTTAATCCATTTTATATTAGGCAATTATTAATAAAAAACCAAACAACATGGACAAATTTAAGGAATTGAAAGAGCTTGTTGCTGCTGCTGAAGCAGACTTCACAGCTTTTTACACCAAAGGTAACAAGGCTGCAGGAACAAGAGTTAGAGGTGTGATGCAACAGGCTAAAACAATTGCTCAAGACATCAGAACTGAAATCTCTGAAAAGAAAAGCAAAAAGTAACACTTCGGTGTTTTTAGGAAAAGGGCTCCGTTAGGAGCCTTTTTAGTTTGTATATTTTCCGATATGTACATAATTAAATTCACAAACCACACAAACACCTGACAAACAAATCAGTATTTAGAAAAATCATCACTCTATCTATTTAGATTTATTAAAAATAATTTGCTTTTGTAACAGTAATATTATTACTTTGGTGGCAAATTAGATTAAATCCAAATAAGAAAAATGAAAAGAAAACTACTCTGCTTGGTGCTTTGCTGCCTACTGTTCGGGCTCAATTCTTACGCACAACAAAACGGGACAGTAAAGGGCAAAGTACT
This sequence comes from Pedobacter sp. MC2016-14, assembly GCF_020991475.1. Lineage (NCBI taxonomy): Bacteria > Pseudomonadati > Bacteroidota > Sphingobacteriia > Sphingobacteriales > Sphingobacteriaceae > Pedobacter > Pedobacter sp. MC2016-14. The sequence goes on along the minus strand of NZ_JAJMPA010000001.1, from coordinate 2,229,371 downwards.
AACCCTAGACGGCAAACCTGCTGAAAATATTTCTGTACGGATTGTAGGCACTTCTCTGGGGGCTTCGACCAATGAGTACGGAGAGTATAAGATTGGTAATGTAAAACCAGGAACATACACGCTAAAAGCGACGGCTATTGGCTTACAAACACATGAAGAAAGTGTAACTGTAACTGCAAAAGGCACAGCATCAGCAGATTTTACCATCTCTGCGAATTTTGCACAATTGCAGGAGGTGAATGTATCTACTGGTAAAAACAAATTCACAAATAAAAAAAGCCAGTATGTGGCTAAAATGCCCTTAAATAACTTGGAAAACCCTCAGGTATATTCCGTGATCTCCAAAGAATTATTGGCTGACCAAGTAATTACAAGTTATGATGACGCTCTTAAAAATGCACCGGGCTTAAATAAATTATGGTCTTCTACAGGCCGTGGTAGTGATGGTGCTGGTTACTTCTCTTTAAGAGGTTTTGCTGTACAGCCCACCTTGGTTAATGGATTACCTGGATTAACCAATGGAAGCCTGGATGTGTCAAATGTGGAACGAATTGAAGTTGTCAAAGGTCCATCAGGTACTTTATTTGGTAGCTCTGTAGTTTCTTACGGTGGTTTGATTAACACAGTTACTAAACAACCTTTTGCGGTTGCGGCAACAGAAGTGACTTACACGGCAGGAAGTTACGGCTTAAATCGACTTACCGCTGATGTAAATGCACCTTTGGATGCGGAAGGCAAACTATTATTAAGGGTTAATGCAGCTTATACAGATCAAAATAGCTGGCAGGACGCTGGTTTTTCTAAAACCAGATTTTTCGCACCTTCCCTTGCTTACAAACTGAACGATAAAGTTTCATTCTTGCTGAATGCGCAGTTTTTAAGCGCTGAGGGCACCAATCCTACCATGTTATTTTTTAACAGATCTGTAGCCTTAAAAAGCACCAGCCTGGAGCAATTGGGATACAATCCTAATAAATCTTACACCAGTAACGACATCACCATAAAAACTCCTGTTATTTCAGTGCAAGCACAAATGAATTGGAAAATATCTGAGGACTGGAACTCTCAGACCATTGTTTCCAGAGGATCTGCCCAAGCTGATGGTTTTTATTCCTACTTATTTGAATCAGCAACTGCTGGCCCAAACCCTTTAGGAACAGGTATTTTCAATAGGCTGATCAGTGACCAGAATTCTACTACTCAAACAACTGATATTCAACAAAACTTTATCGGCGATTTCTCCATAGGTGGCTTACGCAATCGTGTAGTAGCTGGGTTAGATTATTTTAACCGCACTGTATTAAACAGCAGTTCTGGATATGCTCCTGTTGGTGCTATAACTTTAGGGCCCGCAGGAACGAACACAGGAAACTTAACGCGCCAGGGGGTTGATGCAGCAATTGCTGGCCTTGGTAGCGCAGCAGCTCCAACAAGGATTGCCCAAGATATTTACAGCGCTTATATTTCGGACGTCATTAACTTCACGCCGGAACTTTCCGGTATGGCAAGTGTCCGCATTGACCGTTTTCAAAACAGTGGCTTAAGCAATCCAGCAGCTAGCAAATATGGTCAAACTGCTGTTTCCCCAAAGTTTGGCTTGGTATACCAGGTATTGAAAGATCAACTATCCGTTTTTGGTAATTACATGAACGGATTTAAAAATGCTGCCCCAAGAAATACGGTTATTAGTGGCATTGCAGGAGTAAAAACATTTGATCCGGAGCAAGCTAATCAATGGGAAGCCGGTATTAAAAGTGATTTATTTGACGGCAAGCTATCAGGCTCTTTAAGTTATTATAATATTAAAGTTTCAAATACAATACTAAGCTTATCAGGTACTGCAGACATTGATTTTTCACAAGGTGGTAATCAATACAGTAAAGGTTTTGATGCACAAATCACCGCAAATCCATTTCCTGGTTTTAATATCATAGCTAGTTATACAAAAAACAAAAATAAGTTAACCAATACCGGTACTACAGCAGAAGGCCGAAGATATGTAGGTGCTGGCCCTGAAAATTTAGCAAATGCATGGTTAAGCTACAAAATCATGACAGGCACCGTTAAAGGTCTTGGCTTTGGCTTCGGTGGAAATTATCAGGGTAAAAACATGATTGTAAATGATCGTATAGTAGGTGTATTTACATTACCATCTAATACCGTTTTGAATGCATCGGTTTCTTATGCAACAGGCCCATTCAATTTTGCTCTGAAAGTAAACAATCTAACTGATAAAGATTATTATCAAGGCTGGACTACACTTGAGCCTATGCAACCCAGAACAGTAGCTGGAAGCATCAGTTATAAATTTTAATATTACAAACGTATTAAATTTATACACCAGTTCCGGGAAATCCGGAACTGGTTTTTCAATAAAAACCCAACATGGAACCACACAAAAAACAAAGATCTCTTAAATGGGCCAGGCACCAGAAACGCTGGTTTGGCAAATGGCATTTATACCTGGGATTATTTGCGGGAGTTATCGTTGCTTTTGTGGGCATTACGGGAAGCATCCTGGTTTTTCAAGACGAAATAGATCGTTTGCTTAATCCTGAGTTATTTAATATTACGGCAGCTAAGCAGAAATTACCGGTGGCTGAAGTGGTATCTATTGTAAAACGAGAGCATCCAAAACTCGTCATTAATTACATAGATATTAAAACAACCAATCCTTTTGAAGCTTACGCAGCTTACAATTTTAAAACTGAAGAGGAATACTTCATAAACCCCTATAACGGGGAACTGAGTGGCAAACGTATTCACGAAAGTTCTTTTATACATATTGTAACGGAATTACATCGAACGTTATTGATCCCTGTAGCCGGCAGGTATATTGTAGGCCTTGCCTCTCTTTGTTTACTGATCCTTACTATTTCCGGGTTACGGATGTGGATTCCTAAAAAATGGAACCAGCTTAAATCTTCGCTCTCCGTAAAATTTAGCGGGAGTTTTAAACGCCAAAATTACGACTGGCACAATGTATTGGGCGTTTACTCTTCTCCTGTAGTTTCTATGCTGGCATTAACGGGATTCTGTATTACCTTTTCTACCATTGTGATCCCGTTTTTATTTATCCTAAATGGCAAATCGCCCCAGGGCGTTGCTAAATTGTTAGGTGCAAAATCAATATATCATCAAGGTATTCCCGCCCTACCCCTCGATCAAATTCTGGGCATAGCTAAAAAAACAATTCCCGAAGGACGCGTGGCTGGTATTGCTTTTCCAGCAGATAGCACAGGGAGTTACAGACTGGACATTTTAAGTCCGGATGTGCTTAAAACAGGAAAAAGGGAAATGCTGATTGTAGAACAGTATACTGGAAAAATACTATTAAACAGTCATACTGATTTTCCTAATGTTGGAAATGCTTACCTGAGTTGGCTGACCCCGCTACATTACGGAAGTTTTGGTGGCAGACCAACACAGATTCTTGCGCTAATTGCTGGTTTAATGCCGCTAGTTTTGTTGATCACCGGATTTTTAATTTGGTGGCCCAGGTTTAAAAAACAGAAACGGGGCATAGCGCCAAAAACTCCGCGACCCTTAAGATTAAAGGAAGAGGATATTCCATCTACTTTAACACCGTATTTTATTTTTCATTTAAAAATTGGCTTCAGATATGCTGCGCTGATTTTAGTGATGAGCACTATTATGGCTGGCTTATATGGATTGGCTGCAGGTATTGTGCTACAGCCGATGGTTTTTGCGATCGCATTCAGTACCATCCTGGTCATTATGAACTTTATTTTCGCAGTACTTTTTATGTTATTGAACCTGCTTTTTTTTATACCATTTAAAAAAGGAAAACGCAATGTACTGAAGTATTTTGCCCTCTCACTTTCGTTTTTACTGGTGTACCTCGTGGCGTACATGCTGCTTTTAAATACAGGACTTAACATATTTTAGGTATTTTTGCGGTCTAACAAGATTCCTGATGATTACCAACAAACAGCTCTTTTTGCTTAATACCGCTCAAACTTCCAACAGTCCAAAAATGTTGGAAATAGATTTTGCAGAAGGAATTTACCTGTATGATCAAGACGGAAAAGCATATATAGACCTTGTTTCTGGTTTTGCGGTCAGCAATATCGGACACAGGCATCCTAAAGTTTTGGAGGCTATAAAAGCTCAATTAGACAAATACCTTCACCTAACTGTGTATGGAGAGTATGTACAAACGCCGATGGTCAAATTTGCAGAAAAACTGGTCTCGGTTTTACCTCCGGACTTAAACAATGTCTATTTTGTAAATTCTGGTGCTGAAGCTACGGAGGGGGCGTTAAAACTTGCCAAACGATATACTGGCCGTACAGGTATCATTTCCTTTAACAATGCTTATCATGGTAGTACACATGGTGCATTAAGTGTGATGGGAAATGAATATTACAAACAAGCTTATCGCCCATTATTACCGGAGGTAAGTTTTATAAACTTTAATGAACCTGCCGATTTAGCATTGATTACCGAGCAAACGGCTTGTGTAATCATGGAAACCTTACAGGGTGAAGCGGGAATAAGGGTTGCCTCCACAGCATACATGCTGAAGTTGCGCCAGCGCTGTACTGAAGTAGGCGCATTGCTAATCCTTGATGAAATACAAAACGCTTTTGGACGGACAGGTAAGTTATTTGCTTTTGAACATTATGGCATTGTGCCCGACATTTTATTGCTGGCTAAAGCACTTGGCGGCGGCATGCCAATCGGTGCTTTTATTTCTTCGAAAAAAGTGATGGGCGTGCTTGCAGAAAACCCGATTCTTGGCCACATTACCACTTTTGGAGGGCATCCGGTTTCTTGTAGTGCCGGATTAGCTAGCCTGGAGGTATTACTGGAAGAAAACCTGACCGAGGGGGTAACTAAAAAAGAAATGTTATTCCGCGAACTATTGGTGCACCCACTGATCAAAGAAATTAGAGGAAAGGGATTGATGCTGGGCATACAGCTGGACTCTTTTGAACAGGTTGAAAAAGTAAGCAGTTTATGCAGTGATCAGGGCATCATTATAGATTGGTTTTTACATTGCGAAACCGCCATGCGTATTGCCCCGCCTTTAACGATCAAAGAAGAGGAAATACGTCATGTTTGTGCAGTGATTTTAAATGTGCTGGATCAACTTCATACTCATTAAGACCTATAGTTTATAAATACGTTACCGTAATTTCTTCGGTAAGGCTTCCTTTTTTTACAGTCCCTTTTGTCGGATAATTGTTTTTATCGTATGTCCAGGTTATCGTTGTAGCCGTCTCCTTTGTTCCTGTTACTGACGTTAAATTATTGCCCTGACACAGTAGAAAAAGTTCCGGCAAATGAACAGCTAAGGCGGGTATGTTAAGTACATTTTTAAATATTCCATTTGCATTGTCGTAAGTGTAATTTTGATCATCGGTGACTACCCCACCTGTTTTTGTTTGTTTTAGTACCTGAACAGGCTCTTTTAAATAACTCAATTGTTGTGTACTCAGTAATACATTGGCAAAATTGTAAACGCTAACGCCTGTAAGCTGATTGAGGCTATTGTATTGGAAGCTATAGTTGTTATCTGATTTATAAACATGCTTGTCTTCATTCACGATAAAAATATAGGCAGATTCCGTATTTCCGACTTCGTTCACATTAAAATCCATTTCGGTATACAAATTATCTCCTTCATAAAAGCTGACCAAAAAACCATATATATTGTAACTAAAGTCCAGGCGCTTACCATTTGAGATGTCAATTTTTGAAATACTGGACAGATCTTTTACATATGAAAAAGTATAGGTTACTTTATTGTAAGTGATCGTCTGTGGGAGGTAAGCTTTTTTAGGCTCTTCTTCGGGCTTCTCTTCTTCAACTAACGCTTTCACATCTTCTTCGAGTTCAGCATGATGTTTTTTGCAGCCTTGAGTAAATAACAACGCAATTGTTAACAAAGCCATCGTCCATGTCAATGTACCATTTTCCATAATAAAATTTTAATTTTAAACAATTTAATTAATCAATATTTATTAAAAGGCAATATTAGTAATTTAAGAATAAAATAGCCGTTAATTTTCATCGACTTCCGTAAGTAATAATTATCCACGGCTACAGAAGCCAGGAAGCCAGATTTGGGTTAGAGATTAGACCAGCTAATGACAAAAATTCTAAGTGCACCCTTTATATTTACAAAAAATATAAAACTATGTCTTTACAAGTTGGCGCTAAAGCCCCAGATTTTAAATTGTTCAGTTCTGAACTTAAAGAAGTATCACTGGCAGACTATGCTGGTAAAAAATTGGTAGTTCACTTTTTCCCGATGGCTTTCACTGGTGTTTGCACTGCGCAACTTTGCACCATGAGAGATAGTTTTGGTTACTACCAAGGTATGAATGCCGAAGTTGTTGGCATCTCAGTAGATTCACCGTTTACATTGGCAAAATTCAAGGAAGATCAGGCTTATCAATTCCCGCTGCTATCTGATTTCAACAAGGAAACCTCCCCTGCCTATGGTGCTTTTTATGAGCAATTCGCATTTAATTTGAAAGGCGTGTCTAAAAGAGCGGCTTTTGTACTGGATGAAGAAGGAAAAGTTATCCATGCCGAAGTTTTGGAAGACGCAGGTAACATGCCTGATTTTGATGCAATTAAAAAAGCAATTGAAGCTTAACCATCATTAATAAAAGGTAATGCCAGGAATATTTTCACAATTTTATTGCGAAAATCAATTTCAAGCATTACCTTTGCAATCCGTTAGCGAAACAGTTAGAGCGTTTCAATAACAAACATGCATTTGTAGCTCAATTGGATAGAGCATCTCACTACGGATGAGAAGGTTTGGGGTTCGAATCCCTACAAGTGCACAAACAAAACTAAAAGCCTTGCTGCCGGTGGCGGGAAGGCTTTCACTTTTTAAAGACAAACCAAATGCTTAATTTTGTTCTCTTTGGCCCACCAGGTGCAGGCAAAGGCACCCAATCGCAGAAATTGATTGACCAATATCAATTAATCCACATCTCTACAGGTGATATTTTTAGGGAACACATTAAGAATCAAACCCCGCTTGGTCAACAAGTAAGTGCTTTGATTGCTGATGGACAACTGGTTCCAGACCAAATTACGATTGCAATGCTGGAAGAAGAAGTAGATAGTAATCCGAATGCAAAAGGGTTCATCTTTGACGGTTTTCCACGTACAGTTCCTCAGGCACAAGCACTGGATGAGTTTTTAGAAAGTAAAGGTACAGGTCTTGCGGGCGTAATTGCACTGGATGTAGATCAGGAAGAACTGACCAGAAGAATTGCGCAGCGCCAAAAAGAAACTGGCAGAGTAGATGATCAGGCTGATAAATTGCAAAAACGTATTGAAGAATATTTCAGCAAAACGGTTCATGTATTGCCTTATTATGAAGCACAGCAAAAATTAAGTAAAGTAAACGGCATTGGTAATGTTGATGATATTTTTGCTGAATTGCGTACTGTAATAGATAACTACTAATCCCCTATATGTCGCAAGGTTCCAATTTCGTTGATTATGTCAAAATATGCTGTCGCTCTGGTAAGGGTGGCGCAGGCTCTTCACATTTGCACCGCGATAAAATGACCTCTACGGGTGGCCCTGACGGTGGCGACGGTGGACGTGGTGGTCACATTATACTTAGAGGTAACCCTCAATTTTGGACCTTACTCCACTTAAAATACCGTAAACATATTCTTGCTCCTGACGGCGAGCCAGGCTCCAGCTCTACGAGTACAGGTAAATCAGGTAAGGACGAAATCCTTGAAGTACCTCTTGGCACAATTGCCAAAGATGCCGAAACAGGAGAAACTTTATTTGAAATTACTGCAGAAGGCGAAACTAAGATCCTAACTGCCGGTGGCCGAGGCGGACTAGGTAACTGGCATTTCAAATCCTCTACATTACAAACACCGCGTTTTGCCCAACCAGGAGAAAGCGGAATTGAGCAATGGGTGGTACTCGAACTAAAAGTACTTGCCGATGTTGGTTTGGTAGGATTTCCAAATGCTGGTAAATCTACTTTATTATCTGTGGTTTCTGCTGCTAAGCCAGAAATTGCTGACTATCCATTTACAACTCTTGTACCCAATTTAGGTATTGTTGCTTACCGTGGTGGAAAATCGTTTGTGATGGCTGACATCCCAGGAATTATTGAAGGGGCATCTAAAGGAAAAGGTCTTGGGTACCGTTTTCTACGCCATATTGAACGCAATTCTGTATTGCTTTTTATGGTGCCTGCCGACACAAGCAGAACAATCTCTGAAGAATATGAGATTCTTAAATCTGAATTACAACAGTACAATCCAGAACTGATGCAGAAACCCCATGTACTTGCAGTAACGAAATCCGACATGCTGGATGAAGAACTGCAGGCAGAAATGAAAAAGGACCTGCCTGAAAATATTCCTGCAATCTTCATCTCCTCAGTGGCGCAAAAAGGGCTGAACGAATTGAAAGACATGCTTTGGACAGCTATTGGATCGGATTAATTTCCATTTGTGCTTTTAAAACAGATAATCCTTCCACAAAGCTACGTGGCTGATACCCCAATTCTGTAATTGCTTTATCTAAAATAAACCCAGTACGCAACGGACGTTTGGCGTTTTGGTTCAGACTGTCACTGCTTACTTCATTAATCAGACTTCTATCCAGCTTCCAGAAGTCGGCCACCTGCCCTACCAATTCTGCTATACTCATCATATCCTTACCAGAGGCATTATAAACCCCATAAGCATCCTTTTCTACTGCAAGCAAGCAACAATCGGCCAGGTCTTCAGCCAGTGTGGGCATGCGAAACTGATCGTTCACTACGTTAATAGGCTTTCCTTTTTCAAGGGCCCCTTTTGCCCAAAGTACAATATTGCTCCGGCTCATGTCGTTTACAATTCCATACACCAAAATAGTACGAAGTATAGCCCATTTGATACCAGAAGTCTTAATCAACTCTTCTGCTTTTAATTTTGTTTGCCCATAATAACTCAGAGGATTGGGTGCTGCAAGTTCATCATAAGGTCCATCGGCACCATCAAATATAAAGTCAGTGGATAAATGTACCAGCTGAATGTTGTGCTCGGCACAAATTGCAATTAGGGTAGCCACAGACTCTACATTTAAACAATCGGCCTCTTCGCGATGATCATGAGCGGTATCAACATTGGTCATTGCCGCTGTATGAATGATTGCATCTGGCTTGTACCGTTCAACAACTTCCCTTACGTTTTGAGCATTTAAGATATCCATTTCCGCATATAAGTAACCAGCAACCTGCGGAAACCGGTTTCTACCTTTTGAACTGGCTACTAAGTTAAATTGTTGAGTTTCCAATATCCTTTGTGTTATTTTCTGCCCCAAAAGCCCGTTACTGCCAGTTACTAAAATTGTCTTCATATGCTGCAAAAAGATAGAATTACCCGTTTTTTATTCCCCGGGAGAGGCTACCAATTTACCGATTAAAAAACTGTTAAAAAACTTTTTATTTATATGTAAAATTTATGTAGAAAACTCTTAGCTTTGCAAACCAAAATACGTGGCTTTATTGATCGTTAAGTTCTTCATTCTTACCTGTAGCGCGGCAAATTACGCGGCGATTTATCCAGGAAACAAATGCTGATCTAAATTGTAAAAAACAGTCGCTTTAAAAATGGTTATTTAATAATTTACCCCAAACAATATATGCCTAACATTGGAAAAATAGCGCAGATTATAGGACCGGTAGTTGACGTAAGCTTTGCTGATGACGCTCAATTACCTAAAATTTTCTCTGCATTAGTTGTTGAAAAAGAAAATGGACAAAAGATCGTTTTAGAAGTTCAACAGCATCTTGGTGAAGACCGTGTACGTGCCATTTCGATGGACTCTACAGATGGTTTAGTTCGCGGAATGCAGGTTAACGATACCGGTGCTCCTATTAAAATGCCTGTTGGTGAAGCCATTAAAGGTCGTTTGTTTAACGTTGTTGGTGATGCTATCGATGGTATCAATACAATTGACAAAACAAATGGAAGACCAATCCACAATGCTCCTCCAAGATTTGATGAGTTATCTACTGAAACTGAGGTACTTTTTACAGGTATCAAAGTAATTGATTTACTAGAGCCTTATGCAAAAGGTGGTAAAATCGGTTTGTTTGGTGGTGCTGGTGTTGGTAAAACAGTATTGATCATGGAGCTGGTAAATAACATTGCCAAAGCACACGCTGGTCTTTCTGTATTTGCCGGTGTTGGTGAGCGTACACGTGAAGGAAATGACCTTTTACGTGAGTTTATCGAATCTGGCGTAATCAACTATGGTGAGGATTTCCTTCACTCTATGGAAACTGGAGGATGGGATTTATCTAAAGTTGATACCGAAAAATTAAAAGAATCTAAAGCTACCCTGGTATTCGGTCAAATGAACGAGCCTCCTGGAGCACGTGCACGTGTAGCCTTGTCTGGTTTAACTGTGGCTGAATATTTCCGTGATGGTGATGGCGAAGGCGCTGGAAAAGATATCCTTTTCTTCGTTGACAACATTTTCCGTTTTACTCAGGCTGGTTCTGAAGTATCAGGTTTGTTAGGTCGTATGCCTTCTGCGGTAGGTTACCAACCAACGCTTGCTACTGAGATGGGCTTAATGCAGGAGCGTATTACTTCTACCAAACGTGGTTCAATTACATCTGTACAGGCAGTATATGTACCGGCAGATGATTTAACTGACCCGGCTCCGGCTACAACCTTTGCCCACTTAGACGCTACAACTTCACTTTCACGTAAAATTGCAGAGCTTGGTATCTACCCTGCCGTAGATCCTTTGGATTCTACTTCAAGGATCCTTTCTCCAGCTGTTTTAGGCGATGAGCATTACAATACAGCTCAACGTGTGAAAGAAATTTTACAACGTTACAAAGAGTTGCAGGATATCATTGCGATCCTTGGTATGGACGAGTTATCTGAAGAAGATAAACTGGTTGTATCACGTGCCCGTCGTGTTCAGCGTTTCTTATCTCAACCTTTCCACGTAGCGGAACAATTTACAGGATTAAAAGGAGTATTGGTAGACATTAAAGATACCATCAAAGGATTTAACATGATCCTTGACGGTGAAGTTGATGAATATCCGGAAGCTGCATTTAACCTTGTAGGTAATATTGAAGATGCGATTGAAAAAGGAAAAAAATTATTAGCTGAAGCTAACGCATAGTTATGACATTAGAAATATTAACACCAGATAAAAAAGTATTTGAAGGCGAAGTAACTGCAGTTACGGTTCCTGGAACAATGGGGTCTTTTCAAATTTTGAAAGACCACGCGTCAATCATTTCTACTTTAGAAGATGGACCGGTAATTATTAAAAGTAAAGCCGATGGCGAAGAAACCTTAATGATTAAAGGTGGTGTAGTTGAGGTATTAAAAAACAAGATTATTGTTTTGGCCGAGGGCATCGCTTAATATTAAAATAATAAAAATACGAGCCCTTTGATTTGAAGATCAAAGGGCTTTTTTTTGCCCGCTATTTAAACAAGTTTTTTAGCTGCTTCTCCCGTTTCACGCAGAATTACCACTCTAATCTAATGCAAGCATAATATTCATACCGAATACCAATTTCATATTCGGTATAGTAGCAGCCCTGTTTCACCTATGATTACCTATATATTTCAATATATAATTTTAAAATACGTATATTTATAGAAATAATATTTTTTTTCAATTATTTTCATTATCCTATTGTCGTTTTGTAATACTTAACCTAAATTGGTTTTTATAAAACAACGATAAAAGTACAAGCATGAATAGTTCAACTACAGCAAATGCTAACGTCATTATTAACCTAAACCTACTCCTGATTATTGGGAGTTGCAAGGCGCTATATTGAATATTTAATAACATAAATAACTAAGCGCCTTTCACAAAGAGGCGCTTTTTTAATGAATGATAATTTAAACTATACCACAAAATGCAATACTTCAATTCAAATACGGTTCTCTACATGGATGGACAATTCATTAAAGCTACAGAGGCTAAAATTGACGTATATAACCAATCTCTGCATTATGGTTATGCAGCATTTGAGGGAATAAGATCATACCATACACACAATGGTGTACGTATTTTTAAAGCTAAAGCCCATTTTGAAAGATTAAAAAAGTCATGCGAACTGGCTTATATCCCTTTTACCTGGGACATAGACGAACTGATTAAACAAACTTATAAAATACTTGAAATCAACCACCTGAAGGATGCCTACATCCGTCCACTGGTTTTTTGTCCGCCAAAAATGGGACTTGATGTAGCCTCAACTTCAAACCTTATGATCTGCGCCTGGGAATGGGAACCTTATTTTGGAAGCAAGCGTTTAAAGGTTGGCATTTCAAGTTACCAACGTCCAAATCCAAAATCGGTACCTATTGAAGCAAAAATAAGTGGTCATTATGTTAATTCTATTCTGGCAACTGCAGAAGCAAAAAGAAGAGGATTTGATGAAGCGCTTTTACTCGACATGAATGACTTTGTTGCGGAAGCGCCTGGTGCCAATATCTTTATTGAAAAAGACGGGAAATTATACACCCCTGCCCTGGGACATATTTTACCAGGTATTACCAGAGCTGCAATTATGATGCTTTGCAAAAAACTTGATATCGAATGTATAGAAAAACAGCTCAGCGTTGAAGATTTGAAGGCGGCAGACAGTGCCTTTTTCTGTGGTACTGCAGCAGAAATTGTAAGCATAGCTGCTATAGAAGATAAGACCTTTAGTACAAAATGGAGCGATACGCTAGGTGCCACTCTACTGCGTACGTATAAATCTATGGTTTTAGAAAAACAAAACTATGAAGTGATCATCTAGCAATTCATAACTAAATAATAAACAAGAGAACAACCAATATAAATAAGATACAGACCTAATATGTCACAAAAACTAGAATTAAACCGCTACAGCAAAACCTTTACGCAAGATCCAACACAGCCAGCCGCGCAGGCAATGCTGTACGGAATTGGCTTAACCAAGGAAGATATGGACAAGGCACAAGTTGGCGTTGCCAGCATGGGCTATGATGGTAATACCTGCAATATGCACTTGAATGGCCTTGCTCAAATTGTAAAAGAGGGTGTCTGGAAAAACGACATGGTAGGCTTAACGTTCAGCACCATTGGTGTAAGTGACGGAATGAGTAACGGAACGGATGGAATGCGCTACTCTTTGGTATCAAGAGATGTTATTGCAGATTCCATTGAAACCATTTGTGGTGGACAATACTACGATGGTTTAATTACTATTCCGGGATGCGATAAAAACATGCCGGGATCTCTAATGGCAATGGGTCGCTTAAACCGTCCTGCTATTATGGTATACGGTGGAAGTATCCATTCAGGAAAGTATAAAGGTGCCTCATTAAATATAGTATCTGCTTTTGAAGCTTTGGGCCAAAAATTAGCTGGCAATTTAGAAGAAGAAGATTTTCAGGGCGTAATAAAAAATGCTTGCCCTGGTGCCGGTGCTTGCGGAGGGATGTACACGGCCAATACCATGGCCTCAGCCATTGAAGCTTTAGGTATGAGCTTACCCTACAGCTCCTCTTATCCTGCGGTAAGTGACGAGAAAAAGAACGAATGTATTGAAGCTGGTAAATATATCAGGATCCTGCTGGAAAGAAACATCCTTCCTTCAGACATCATGACTAAAGCTGCATTTCACAATGCCATTGTGTTGGTAATTGTATTGGGGGGTTCTACCAATGCCGTGCTGCACTTAATTGCCATTGCTAAATCTGTAGGCTTAACATTAACATTAGAAGATTTCCAGTATGTGAGTGACAACACTCCTGTATTAGGAGATTTGAAACCTAGTGGCACCTACCTGATGGAAGACCTTCATGAAATTGGTGGCGTTCCTGCGGTATTAAAATATTTATTAAAAGTAGGATTGATTGACGGCACTTGTTTAACTGTAACCGGAAAAACCATTGCAGAAAATGTTGCGGATGCGGTTGAACTGGATTTCGATTTACAAAAAATCATTTTCCCTGTTGAAGCCCCTATTAAAGAAACCGGTCACCTGCAAATGTTATATGGTAACCTCGCACAAAAAGGTTCCGTAGCAAAAATCAGCGGTAAAGAGGGCGAGAAATTTACCGGACCCGCACGTGTATTTGATGGTGAGCAATCACTGATGAAAGGCATTCAAAGTGGAAAAATTAAACCAGGTGATGTAGTGGTGATCAGGCAGGTTGGACCAAAGGGTGCACCTGGAATGCCAGAAATGTTAAAACCTACCTCATTAATTATTGGCGCTGGTTTAGGTAAATCGGTAGCCCTGATTACGGACGGCCGTTTCTCTGGCGGCACACATGGTTTTGTAGTGGGACACATTACGCCTGAAGCATGGGACGGCGGAAATATTGGCCTGGTACATGACGATGACGAGATTACTATTGATGCGGTAAATAATACAATAGATGTACACCTAAGTGATGAAGTACTTGCAAAACGCAGGGCGGCATGGGTACAGCTTCCTCCACCCGTCAAAAGTGGCGTATTGTATAAATATTTAAAACAAGTAAGTAATGCAAGTGAAGGCTGCGTAACAGATGCCTACACTCACTAAAAATAAAGGCCTGAATTTAAAATTTAAAAACATGGAATTAGCACAAGCGGAAGCAACCACCGCAACAGCACCGAAGAAAACAACAACCTTAACAGGCTCTGCAGCTGTATTGGAAGGACTGATAGCCGAAGGCACGGAGGTTGTTTTCGGATATCCCGGAGGCGCCATCATGCCAATATATGATGCACTCTACGATTATAAAGAACGTTTACAACACATATTGGTACGCCATGAGCAGGGTGCTACCCATGCCGCTCAAGGTTTTGCCCGTACATCTGGCAAAGTCGGTGTAGTATTCGCTACCAGCGGACCTGGAGCAACCAATTTGGTTACAGGTCTTGCTGATGCACAAATTGACAGTACGCCTATGGTATGCATTACCGGACAAGTGTTTGCACATTTGCTGGGTACAGATGCTTTTCAGGAAACGGATGTTATCAACATCACCACTCCGGTAACAAAGTGGAATTATCAGGTAACTGATGCTTCTGAAATACCGGCAGCATTGGCAAAGGCATTTTATATTGCCCGCAGTGGCAGGCCGGGTCCGGTACTAATTGACATCACCAAAAATGCACAAATGCAGTTATTTGAGTACGAGGGTTATGTACCATGCAAGCACATCAGAAGCTACCGTCCTAAGCCAATTGTACGTAACGAGTATATTGAGCAGGCGGCTGCCATGATCAATGCTGCTAAAAAGCCATTTATTCTATTCGGACAAGGTGTATTATTAGGCGGTGCAGAACAGGAATTTAAAGCTTTTGTAGAAAAAAGTGGCATCCCATCTGCATGGACCATATTGGGTGCGGGAGCCATCCCTACAGATCATCCATTAAATGTTGGAATGCTGGGTATGCATGGAAATTACGGCCCTAACGTGCAAACCAACTCCTGCGATGTACTGATTGCTATTGGAATGCGTTTTGACGACCGCGTAACTGGTCGCCTGGATAAATATGCTAAACAGGCCAAAGTTGTCCACCTGGATATTGATCCGGCAGAAATTGATAAAAATGTGAAAGCTGATGTTCCGGTTTGGGGAGATTGTAAAGAAACTTTACCTGCATTAACTGCTTTAATTGAAGAAAAAGTACACACCGAATGGCTGGCTGAATTTAGGGCTTTTGATAAGGTGGAGCAGGAAGAATTGATTCAAAAAGAACTGAACCCTGAAACAGGCGAACTGACTATGGGTGAGGTAATCAATCAGCTGAATGTACTGACCAAAGGTGAAGCTGTAATTGTAAGTGATGTAGGCCAGCACCAAATGGTTGCTTGCCGTTATGCACAATTCAACAAAACACGTAGTAACATTACCAGCGGCGGACTGGGCACGATGGGCTTTGGATTGCCGGCAGCAATTGGTGCTAAATTTGGGACGCCTGACCGTACCGTTGTTGCAGTAATTGGCGACGGAGGCTTTCAAATGACCTTACAGGAACTGGGCACCATTATGCAAAGTGGCGTTGATGTTAAAATTATGATCCTGAACAATCAGTTTTTAGGTATGGTACGTCAGTGGCAACAGTTATTTAATGAAAAACGCTACTCTTTCGTAGACATCAAAAGCCCTGATTTCGTGAAATTAGCTGAGTCTTATTACATCGCTGGAAAAAGGATTTCTGAACGTGACGACCTGGTTGCTGCATTAACAGAAATGCTGGAACATAAAGGATCATACCTGCTGGAAGTAATGGTTACCAAAGAGCACAATGTGTTCCCAATGGTGCCACAGGGATGCAGTGTAAGTGAAATCAGACTAAAATAACAAAGACCATGAGCAACCAGAACATAGAAACTCCTGCTCAGCAGGAATATACCATCACGGTTTATACTGAAAATCAAATCGGGATATTGAACCGCATTGCGATCATTTTTTCCAGAAGAAAAATAAATATAGAAAGTTTAAATACCTCTCCTTCTGAAATTGAGCACATCCACCGTTTTAACATTGTTATTCAGGAAACTGAAGATGTAGTACGTAAGCTTTGCAGACAGATAGAAAAACAGGTAGAAGTATTAAAAGTGTACTACAATACCAACGAAGATATCATTTGGCAGGAAATGGCTTTATATAAGGTACCTACAGATACCGTTGCAGATAAAGCACCTGTAGAAAGGTTACTTAGAGAATTTGGTGCCAGGGCTGTAGTGATCCGTAGGGATTACACCGTGTTTGAAACTACCGGGCACCGTGAAGAAACGGATAAGTTGATAGAAGTATTACAGCCCTATGGCTTAATAGAGTTTGTACGTAGTGCCAGGGTAGCGATTATTAAAGAAAGTGAAGGTTTTAATGCTAAACTGAGAGAGTTTGAGCGTGAGGAACCGGGACAGGAAGTAATTGAAAACGAATACCTGGATAAAGAAAAAAACGTATTTACAATGTAATAATACGGTTGTCATCCTGACAAGCAAAGCAACGAGAGATCTATTAAAGAAGAAATAGATTTCTCAATCGTTCCTCAGATCGAGATGACGAGGAGAAGAAAAAAAGAACCTAATAATAAAAACCCCAATAAAAAAAACGATGTCAAATTATTTTAACACATTACCTCTTAGAGAAAAATTAAACCAGCTAGGCGTTTGCGATTTCATGGACAGTTCAGAATTTCTGGACGGTGTAAATGCGCTAAAAGGCAAAAAACTAGTAATTGTTGGTTGTGGTGCGCAAGGCCTTAACCAGGGTTTAAATTTAAGAGATAGCGGTTTAAATGTTTCTTATGCTTTGCGTAAGGAAGCTATTGAAGGAAAAAGAGATTCATGGAAAAACGCTACAGATAACAACTTTACTGTAGGTACTTACGAAGAATTGATCCCTTCTGCTGACCTGGTGATTAACTTAACACCAGATAAACAACATACTGCAGTGGTAAATGCTGTAATGCCATTAATGCAAAAAGGTGCTACATTATTATATTCTCATGGCTTCAACATTGTTGAAGAAGGCATGCAGATCCGTAAAGACATTACCGTAATCATGGTAGCTCCAAAATGCCCGGGTTCTGAAGTACGTGCAGAATATGTAAGGGGATTTGGTGTGCCAACCTTAATTGCGGTTCACCCTGAAAACGATCCTGAGGGAAAAGGCCTGGTACAGGCAAAGGCATATTGCGTAGGTACAGGTGGACATAAAGCTGGTGTATTGAAATCTTCTTTTGTGGCTGAAGTAAAATCAGATTTAATGGGTGAGCAAACCATTCTTTGTGGTTTATTGCAAACTGGCTCTATCCTGTCTTTTGACAAAATGGTTGAAAAAGGAATTGATGCAGGTTATGCCTCTAAATTGGTTCAATATGGTGTTGAAGTAATTACTGAAGCTTTGAAACAAGGTGGAATTACCGCGATGATGGACAGGTTGAGTAATGTTGCAAAAATTAAAGCATTTGAAATTTCTGAAGAACTGAAAGACATTATGCGCCCATTGTTCCAAAAACATCAGGATGACATCATGAGTGGCGAGTTTAGCCGTATTATGATGGAAGACTGGGCAAATGGAGATAAAAACCTATTGGCATGGCGTGCAGAAACAGGTGAAACTGCTTTTGAAAAAACACCTGCTGGTGATGTTAAGATTGGCGAACAGGAATATTTTGACAACTATACTTTAATGGTAGCTTTTGTAAGAGCTGGTGTCGAATTGGCTTTTGAAACTATGGTTCAGGCTGGTATTAAACCAGAATCTGCTTACTATGAGTCTTTACATGAAACCCCGCTGATTGCAAACACCATTGCACGTAAAAAATTATTCGAAATGAACCGCGTAATTTCTGATACTGCGGAATATGGCTGTTACTTGTTTGACCAGGCTTGTAAACCTCTACTGGCTGATTTTATGACCAGAGTAGGTACAGAATTGGTGGGTAAAAACTTTAATGAAGGTAAAGACGGAGCTGTAGATAACAGAGCTTTAATTGCGGTGAATGAAGCTATCCGTTCTCATGAAGTGGAACTGATTGGTGCTGAATTGAGAAAAGCAATGACTGCAATGAAATCTATTAAAACAGCGTAATAATTAAATGAGTGACTGTTCCTATATTTGACCAGTCACTCATAAAAAAACAATATAAAGATGTCAAAAACATTAGTAGAAAAAATTTGGGATGCACACGTTGTAAAGAGTGAGGCCGGATTTCCCGATATTTTATACATTGATACACACTTAATCCATGAGGTTACCTCTCCTCAGGCTTTTGATGGATTGCGCAAAAGAGGATTGCCGGTTTTACGTCCAAAGCAAACGGTAGCAACAGCAGACCATAACGTACCTACGCTAAATCAGCTGCAACCCATTAAAGAAGAACTTTCCCGCTACCAGGTAGATATGCTAACCAAAAACTGTGCAGAATTTGGTATTGAGCTTTATGGTTTAGGCCATCCTTATCAGGGGATTGTTCACGTTATCGGTCCGGAACTGGGCATCACGCTTCCGGGTAAAACAATGGTATGTGGAGACAGTCACACTTCTACACATGGTGCTTTTGGTGCCATTGCCTTTGGTATTGGTACATCTCAGGTAGAACAGGTTTTTGCTACACAGTGTTTGCTACAGCAGAAACCAAAAACAATGAAAATTGAGGTTAATGGCAGCCTTGAAAAAGGTGTTGGGGCTAAAGACATCATTTTATATATCATTGCTAAAATATCTGCCGCAGGTGGTACAGGTTATTTTATTGAATATGCTGGTTCTGCAATTGAGTCTTTGAGCATGGAAGCGCGAATGACCATTTGTAATATGAGCATTGAAATGGGCGCAAGAGGCGGTTTAATTGCACCAGACCAAATTACTTTTGATTACATCAAAGGTCGTGAATTTGCACCTGCAGGCGCAGAATGGGACAAAGCTTTGGCTTATTGGAAAACTTTATACAGTGATGCAGATGCGCAATTTGATGAGGTACTCTCATTTAATGCAGAAGATATTACTCCTATGATTACCTATGGAACAAATCCTGGGATGGGAATGGGCATAAAGGAACTTATCCCTTCTACAACTTCGCAGCCAGATAAAGAGCAACTTTCTTATCAAAAAGCATTGGATTATATGGGATTTGATGATGATTCATCTTTAATTGGAAAAGCAGTTGATTATGTATTCATTGGAAGCTGTACCAATTCCAGAATTGAAGATTTACGTGAAGTGGCAGAATTTGTTAAGGATAAACAAAAAGCAGAAAATGTAACCGTTTGGATTGTACCGGGATCAAAACAAGTTGAACAACAAGCCATCAATGAAGGTCTGGATAAGATTTTTGAACATGCGGGTTTTCAGCTTCGTGAACCTGGATGCAGTGCATGCCTGGGCATGAACGAAGACAAAATTCCTGCAGGAAAATACTGTGTATCTACCTCCAACAGAAACTTTGAGGGGCGTCAGGGTCCTAATGCAAGAACTTTGCTGGTAAGTCCTCTTACTGCCGCCGCCGCCGCAGTAACCGGAAAAATTTCAGACATCAGAGACTTTTTAGTTGAAGCTTAGCATTAAGGGCTAAGCAAGATTTTATAACATGGAAACTTATCAGAAAATACAACATCAGTTTAATGCAGTATCTGAAAAATACGATAGGCAAAGGCGTTTTCTAATCCCTTGCTTTGATGATTTTTATGGCATTGCCTTGAGCTTATCTGAAGAAGTGACCTCAGTTAAAAATATATTGGATATTGGTGCCGGAACGGGCCTGATGAGTGCTTTTTTTAAGGAGAAGTATCCAGATGCAAAAATAACCCTCATTGATATTTCGGCGGATATGCTAAAAAAAGCGGAAGAACGTTTTGATGGCAATGACAATATGCGTTTTTTGAATGCAGATTTTGCAACAGTTGAGCTTCCTGATGGGGATTATGATCTTGTAGTATCTGGACTGGCAATACACCATTTATCTAATGAACTTAAAAAACAACTGTTTGGAAAAATTGCCAAAACCTTAAAAACAGGAGGTTGGTTTATCAATGCCGACCAGGTTTTGGGGGCGAATGATACTGCTGAAAAAATATATACTGAGCACTGGAGGACCCATGTGCTTAAAAGCACCCATTTGGATGATCAGGAAAAGCAAAGTGCTTTTGAAAGGATTAAGCTGGATATTATGGCCCCGTTGAAAGACCAGCTGGCATGGATTGAAAATGCAGGCATGAGCAATGCCAACTGTTATTATCAATACTACAATTTTGTAGTATTTGCGGCCAATAGATTATAAAGATGAAAGCATAGATCTGATAGCTTCATCACCGTAAAAACAAATTATATAAGGATGAAAAAATTTGTAAAATTAACATCGGGCATTGTGCCTTTGAATATAGAAAACATTGATACCGACCAGATTATTCCGGCCAGGTTTTTAAAAGCAACAACCAGAGAAGGTTTTGGTGAAAACCTTTTCCGTGACTGGCGTTACAATGGTGACAATAGTCCTAAGCCAGATTTTGTACTCAACAACCCAACTTACAGCGGACAGGTTTTAGTAGCAGGTAAAAACTTTGGTTGTGGCAGCAGCAGGGAACATGCAGCCTGGGCAATACAGGACGCAGGTTTTGATGTGGTGATCAGTAGTTTTTTTGCCGATATCTTTAAAGGAAATGCCTTAAATAACGGTTTATTGCCTATCCAGGTTACAGAAGATTTCTTAGCTGCTATTTTTAACGCTGTTGGCAAAGACCATAACGCCCAATTAGAAATTGATCTTGAAAATCAAACCGTAACAATTGCAAGCACTGGTGAACAAGCTGATTTTGAAATCAATCCATATAAAAAATCTTGTTTAATAAATGGTTATGATGATATTGATTTCATCTTAAACCAAAAACAATTGATTGAAGAATTCGAAAAAGCAAGATAATGTCAAACCCTGTCGTCCATATTAGCAACCTTAATTTAAGGTACAGCCACACCCCTGTATTACAGGACTTGAACTGGGACATCCTAAAGGATGAACACTGGTTGTTGTGTGGTAAAAGTGGCAGCGGAAAAACATCATTGGCTAAAGCAATTGCCGGACTGGTTAATTTTCAGGGTACCGTTAAATTTGATTTTAATGAACAGTCTTTCCTACCTTCTACGGCGCATTACGTGGCCAACTGGTACCAGTTTAAAGATCTGGAAGGGGAGGCTAACTTTTACTATCAGCAGCGGTACAACAGCTTGGCCGTACAAACCACCGCTACTGTATTTGCGGAATTAAAAAATTACGGACAAAAAAACGGCCTTCAAATTACTGAAGCAGAGAGACTGGTAGCTGCATTAGGTTTTTCAGAATTAAAAGATTCGGCACTCATTCAGCTTTCAAGTGGAGAACATAAAAAGTTGCAACTGGTTAAAGCCCTTTGGTTAAAACCACAGCTGTTAATTATTGACCAGCCGTACAACGGACTGGATAAACTTTCCAGACAAAACTTAAATACTTTATTAGAAGAACTTGCCGGCGATGGCTGCCAGTTGATTCTAATTGGCAACGACCAGGAGTTCCCTTCAGTAATAAACCGCTTTGCTACGCTTAGAGAAGGACAGTTACACAAAATTTCTGCAGAGGAACGTAGTTATGATTTAGAGGAAGAGTTCAGCAAGCCTGTGCCTTCATTTCTAAATGAATCACCCCGCTCCTCTTCAGACAACGTGATCACGATGATTGATGTAAACATCAGTTATGGCGAAAAACAAGTATTAAAAAACATCAACTGGGAGGTTAAAGCTGGCGAAAAATGGTTGCTTCAGGGACATAATGGCTCAGGAAAATCAACATTATTGAGTTTAATCAGTGGAGACCACCCTCAGGCTTATGCCAATAACTTTTACCTGTTTGGCAACAAAAGAGGAACGGGAGAAAGTATCTGGGAGATTAAAGAGAAAATCGGGTTGATTTCTCCAGAAATGCATTGGTATTTCGACCCTTCGGCAACAGTTCGCCAAAGTGTAGTTTCAGGATTTTTTGACAGCTCCGGATTGTTTTGCGATCCTGGTTACACAAAAAATTCGCAGGCAGATGAGCTCATTGAATTCTTTGGCCTTAGCCCGTTTAAAAATATGCTGATGAATGCCCTTCCTTTGGGCAAACAAAGACTGGCCTTATTGGCGAGAACAATTATAAAAAATCCGGAACTGCTCATTCTTGATGAACCTTGTCAAGGCTTAGATCAGCAGCAAACACAATATTTTAATAAACTGGTAGATGAACTTTGTAAAAATGGTACCACACTAATTTACGTTGGCCATTTTGAAGCTCAGTTGCCAGCCTGTTTAGAGAAAAGAATATTATTAGAAACCGGAAAAGTAAAATCCGTAGAAACCATATTAGAGAACGTTTATTAACATGAATAAGAACATATTAGTGATACCTGGTGATGGTATTGGGCCAGAAGTTACCGCATGGGGAAAAGCAGTTTTAGCGCAAATAGCCACCAACTTTGGTCATGAGTTTACTTTTGATGAAGCATTGATGGGCCATGCAGCTATTGAAGCTACAGGCAGTCCTCTACCTGACGAAACATTGGATAAAGCGAAAAAAAGCGACGCCATCCTTTTTGGTGCTGTTGGTCATGCATTGTACGATAACGACCCATCTTTAAAAGTAAGACCTGAACAAGGTCTGTTAAAAATACGTAAGGAACTGGGCTTATATGCTAATTTACGCCCTATTTTGCTATTTGATGAATTGCTTAATGCATCAAGTATTAAAGCCAATATCCTTAAAGGAACTGATATTTTATTTTTCAGGGAACTTACAGGTGATGTATATTTTGGCGAAAAAACCCGTTCAGAAGATAGAAACACCGCTTCAGATTTGATGATTTATCATCGCTATGAAGTGGAAAGAATAGCACATAAAGCTTACGAAGCAGCCATGAAACGGAACAAAAGATTATGTTCTGTTGATAAGGCGAATGTTTTGGAAAGTTCAAGGTTATGGAGAGAAACCATCCAGGAGATTTCTAAGCAATATCCTGAGGTTGAAACGGAGCACATGTTTATAGACAATGCAGCAATGCAGCTGATCAAAGATCCAAAACGCTTTGACGTCGTATTGACTGCGAATTTGTTTGGTGATATCCTTACGGATGAGGCCTCTCAAATTGCAGGCTCTATGGGTATGCTGGCTTCTGCATCTGTGGGTGACGGCACAGGCTTTTTCGAGCCTATTCACGGTTCTGCACATGACATTGCAGGTAAAAACCTGGCTAATCCTCTTGCTTCTATTTTATCTGTTGCATTGATGCTTGACATCAGCTTTGGCTTAAAAGAGGAAGCCAAAGTAGTATTGAATGCTGTAGATCATGTATTGAAAGAAGGTTACAGAACCAACGATATTGCTGATGGTTCTACCAATCCATATCATGTATTAGGCACCCAGGAAATGGGCAAGCTCGTCTTAAAGTTTATCGCTGAAAAAGCAGTTACCATTTAATAGAAAGAATATGTTACACGATCCGAACAGAGTATATGTATTTGACACCACCCTTAGGGATGGAGAACAAGTACCAGGTTGCCAGCTGTCTACCCCTGAAAAAATAGAAATTGCTATTGCGCTGGAAGCATTGGGTGTAGATGTTATCGAGGCAGGTTTCCCTATCTCGAGCCCTGGCGATTTTCAAAGTGTAGTGGAACTTTCTAAAGCTGTTAAAGAGCCTACCATATGTGCTTTAACACGTGCAAATACTGGTGATATTGATGCTGCTGTTGCTGCGTTAAAATATGCCAAACACCCAAGAATTCATACCGGCATTGGGTCTTCGGACATGCACATTAAATATAAATTTAACAGTACCAGGGAGCAAATTCTGGAACGCGCGGTTGCTGCAGTTAAATATGCGAAGAAGTTTGTTGAAGACATTGAATTTTACGCAGAAGATGCGGGGCGTGCAGACAATGCATTTCTGGCTCAGATGATAGAGGCCGTAATTGCTGCAGGTGCCACGGTAGTAAATATTCCAGATACCAATGGTTATTGCCTTCCTGACCAATACGGTTCCAAAATTCTTTATCTAAAAGAAAACGTTAAAAATATTGACCAGGCTATTATTTCGGTACATTGCCATAATGATTTAGGTTTAGCTACTGCAAACTCTCTTGCGGGTTTGGTAAATGGAGCCCGTCAGGTAGAATGTACCATCAATGGTATTGGCGAACGTGCCGGTAATACTGCATTAGAAGAGGTGGTGATGGTATTGAAAACGCATCACGCGCTTGGTTTAAACACCAACATCAACACCAAGCATTTTAGCGACATCAGTAGAATGGTAAGCAAAATGATGCGCATGCCTGTTCAGCCTAATAAAGCCATCATCGGACAAAATGCCTTTGCACACAGTTCTGGTATCCACCAGGATGGTTTCTTGAAACATCGTGAAAATTATGAGATCATGAACCCGGAAGATGTGGGCATCAATTCTGCAGACATCATATTAACTGCCCGTAGTGGAAGACATGCATTGAAGCATCATCTGGAACGCTTAGGTTACGAGATTGAGCGGATCAACCTTGATCAGATCTATGAGCGTTTTCTGGTTATGGCAGATGGTAAAACTACAGCAATTACAGATGATGATATTCTTTTCTTAATGACAGATGGCAAAGAAGAATCCTACAAAAACGGTTACAAACTAAACCTGCTACAAGTACTTTGCGGAGATCCATTAACACCTACGGCTAGTATTCGTTTAGAACACAATGGTGTAGAAAAAGAAGCGATGGCATCTGGAAATGGGCCTGTAAATGCAACCATCAATGCCATTCAAAGTATTGTAGGCACAGATATTCTGTTGAAAGAATTTACAATACAGGCTGTGCAAGGCGGCAGTGATGATGTGAGTAAAGTAAACATTAAGATTTCCCATGAAGGTAAATCTTATGTAGGTCACGGCTTTAGTACAGACATCGTTAAGGCCTCGGCCCATGCCTATCTGGATGCCATGAATAAATTTATGTAAACATGAATGTAAAAAAAGAAGTGGAACTGGATTTTCTTAGTGCAGCAGAACGGATAAAAGGTACAGTCAAACGCACTCCACTGGAGTACAATGCTGGATTATCTTTAAAATATAATGCCCAGATTTATCTGAAACGGGAAGACCTGCAACTGGTTCGTTCTTATAAATTACGTGGTGCTTACAACATGATCAGTACCCTTGAGGCGGGTCAAATGGCCAGCGGTGTAGTGTGTGCAAGTGCGGGCAATCACGCCCAGGGGGTAGCACACTCTTGTAAAAAGCTTGGCATTAAAGGTGTTATTTTTATGCCCGAAATTACGCCGAAACAAAAAGTAAAACAAACGGCCATGTTTGGCGGCGACAACATTGAGATTGTGTTGGTTGGTGATACTTTTGACGATTGTATGAAGGAGGCCCTTGAATATACCGTAAAGCATCAAATGACATTTATTCCTCCTTTTGATAACGCCAAAATTATTGAAGGACAAGGAACTGTTGGTGTAGAGATATTTGAAGACCTTCCTGACCTGGATGTGATCATCGTGCCTATTGGTGGTGGTGGTTTAGCTTCTGGCGTTGGCAGTTATCTTAAAAATGTAAAGCCGGCGATTGAAGTAATTGGTGTAGAGCCAGAAGGTGCACCATCTATGCAGAATGCATTAAAAAATGGAAGCCCGGTAACACTGGAATACATTGACCGTTTTGTGGATGGTGCTGCCGTAAAGCGGGTGGGTGCACTTACATTTGAGTATTGCAGCGAACTTTTGGACCAAATGCTTTTAATACCTGAGGGAAAAATCTGTACTACGATACTGCAACTCTACAATGAAGATGCCATAGTGGTTGAACCTGCCGGTGCATTGGCTGTTGCATCTCTGGATCAGCTACAGGATACCATTATTGGTAAAAAAGTGGTTTGTGTAGTAAGCGGAGGTAACAATGACATTGAGCGGATGCAGGAAATTAAAGAGAAATCTTTACTGTTTGAAGGCTTAAAGCACTATTTCATTGTTCGCTTTCCACAAAGACCAGGCGCATTAAAGGATTTCGTAAACAATGTACTTGGACCTAATGATGACATTACCCGTTTTGAGTTCATCAAAAAGACCAATAAGGAAAATGGCCCGGCGCTGGTAGGTATTGAACTTGCACAGCGATCAGACTATGAAGCGCTGGTTCAAAGAATGAAAGAATTTAAATTCGAGATCATCGAACTGAATAATGATCAGACTTTATTTGAATATCTGGTTTAAGCAGCGTAAACAACAAAAAGCGCCGTTTGTATTCCATTGCAAGCGGCGCTTTTTGCATAAAAAAATTATTCCTGCCAGCTAGCCACTTATAATTAGTCTAAATAGTTATCTTTGCCCGGTAACATTTGCACTACATCTTGTCAGGTAAAAATAGTATAGCTTCAACAGGCGGTCACATCAGGATCAACGTACAATCTTTCGAGACGGTGTATAATATGTATTGGGAAAAAATATACGCCATTTGTTATAACAACATTCGTGAGATAGAACCAGCAAAAGAAATGGTTCAGGATATTTTTAAATCTTTGTGGGAACGAAGAGAAAATCTTGAACTTGAAAATGTTAATAACTACCTTGTCCGTGCTGCTAAATTCAAAACTTTTGAGTACATAAGAAATAAGGTAAGTCAACAAAAGCATGTCTGCATTAAACAACAAGATTGCAGTCATTCTTCTAATTGTACAGAAGAACACATTCACTTTAATGATCTTAAACAAAAAGTAAATATTCTTGTAGATACCTTACCTTGCCAGTGTCGCCGGGTCTACAAAATGAGCCGCGAACAAGGCTTGAGCAATAAGGAAATTGCTTCTTCATTGTTGATCACGGAAAGGGCTGTTGAATATCACATCACAAAAGCCTTAAGCGTGCTCCGGTTAAATCTTTCCAATTATTCTATTTAATTTTTATTCCACTTACGGTAAAGCGTTAGTTATGCTACTTATATTTGCATAAGTTTGTAAGGCTATTGCCACAGGGTTTAAAAAAAGCAATGAAGATCGATAAAGAACTCCTTGAAAAGTACCATGCTCAACAGTGTACAGCAGAAGAGGCTGAGGCTGTTGAAACCTGGCTATATGCTTCTGATAGTGAGGAAATGCTTCAACTTCCCATCAGCGAATCCAAGGTGGCACACAAAATGGAGATGTGGCAGGAAATAACAACCGTTTTACCTCCAGTAGCCAAACAAAACAATTATAAAGCTTTTTTTACCGGCGCAATTGCCGCTTCTTTAGTATTGACAATGCTGGCAACAGTTATTTATCAATCAGTTTCTTCGGCTGGGCCGGATCAGGAATTGGTAGAAATTAACAATACATCTCTGGAAAAAATACTTCATTTAAATTCAAATGGATACACCATAGCCGTAGGCACCAATACCTCTGGCAAGATTGATAACAATACAGGAATAGTTGATTTAAGCGGCAGTATACTTATCTCTCCTAAAAAAGACATTCAGCTTAGTTTTGAAGGCACTTCTAAAAAGTTTCTTTTCAAAAAAGGGCAAACTTATATTCTGTTAAAAGGTAAAGATGGTAAAGACAAAATCCTTATTGTGGATACAAAGAACCTGATGGATCTGCCTCCCGTTCTCCAAAAGCAAATCATCAATGAGTTTGACATCTAGTAGAATTATCCTCTTTTTATTTCTGATCTCTCATGTATTCCTGGCTGGTTGCAATCACAATTCTTCATCTGTTTCTACAGTAAGAACCGATAATAATTATAGTCTTTATATTCTGGGGAAAGATGGAAAAGAATATATACTTGAAACAGCTTCTTTGGACAGTGGTATCCTTTTACCAGAAAAAGATGGGGCTGCGCTAAATGTATCGGTTATGGACCGCAATGTATTGGTTAAAAATGGCTACTACTATCATATGAACCGCAAGGCAAATGCCTTTGTAAAATATAACATTAATCATCAAGTTTTTAAATCTGTTTCCAGTTCTCCTCTGCAACAATTTTCTACAGAAAACTATTATTGGATGGGTAGCGATACCCTCCTGCTCACTGGCTTGCAGGCACCTGAATTTGCACAAGCTCAATATGCTTTGTTACGCACAACAGACATGAAAGTACTGGCAAAAGGAAATATGGATATCCCTAAACCCACAGGAAGATTTGAGACCATTTCTATTGGCTTTGTTAAACAAATGGCTAAAAAGCTTTTGGTAGGTTACACCTACCATGAACAGCTAAGTGCAACAGATTATACTACGAGTGACACCATTTACGTAACGGAACTCAACTACCCCAATATGAGGGCTGTAAAAACGGTTAAGGATGGTCGCAGTACCTATCCCGGGGGGATGAATACTGTACAATCTTCATCATTTACAGATGAAAAGCAGGACTTCTACTTTATGGCATGTCCGGGAATAGCTTTAGGAAACCGCCCTGAATTGTCTACTGCAATTATGAAAATAGGCAAGGGCGTAAGTATGCCGGATCAAAAATACTTTTTTAATCTTTCCGATGCTTTACGCAATCATGCTTACGGAATGTGGTATTTAGGAAATGGTAAAGCCATAGTAAGATCAGAGCGAAAAGACTTATACAAAGATCTTGATGACCACTACAGCACTGCACATTTTGAATTTTACCTTATAGATATTTACAAACAGCGGGTAATAAATAAGCTGAACCTGCCGCTAGACAGAGGTACGAGAAGGGAATGCATATTGGTGCAGGGCAACAAGGCATACATTTCAATCAGCTCTATTACTGATGGCAATTTCATTTGGTGTTATGATATCCAAACAGGAAAGCTAAATAAGGGATTGCAATTGGCAGGAAATTCTGATTACATCCTTAGAATAGATAAATTAAAATAATTTAACTTTTTTTGCCTACCCACCTTCGGGAATTTTAAAGTTGTGCTACTTACAAAGTAAATACACAACTTAAAAAAATGTTATATAGAAAATTTTTACTTCTAATTTTACTTATTACCTTTTCAGTCAGTGCATTCGCACAAAATACAGCCGTAATTTCAGGAAATATAAAAGATGAAAATGAAGGCATTGCAAATGCTTCGGTTTTATTAAAAGGTACAAAATTAGGTACAACCTCAAATGCACAGGGTAACTATCAATTAAATAATCTTCCAGCTGGTACTTATATTTTAGTTATTTCTTCTCTCGGCTACATAAAAGAGACAAAATCGATTGTCATTAAAATTGGTCAAACCCTCCATGTAAATTTTTCGCTAAAAAAAGATCTTCAGCAATTGCATGATGTAAATATTAATGGCAAAACTAAAACTCAGGAAATTAAAGAATCAGGTTTCGCTGTTAATGCCATCGATACTAAGAAGTTTGCTAATAGTACCGCTGATCTGAACCAAGTCCTCAACAGAAGTACTGGTGTCCGGATTCGCGAACAGGGAGGTTTAGGGTCTGACTTCAAATTTTCCATAAATGGTTTATCTGGAAAACAAGTTAAGTTCTTTATTGACGGTATCCGTACGGAGGTGATGGGAAGTGCAATGTCTCTTAATAACATTCCGGTTAACCTGGCAGAACGCCTGGAAGTTTATAAAGGCGTAGTTCCGGTTCAACTTGGTGCCGATGCAATGGGCGGAGCTGTAAATGTGGTAACCAATCAGCAGGTGACCAATTATTTGGACCTAAGTCATAGTTACGGGTCTTTTAATACGCACAGGTCATCACTTACTGCACAATATGCGGATAAAAAAACAGGACTGGTTTTAAAAGGGGGGGGCTTCTTTAATTACTCAGACAACAACTATATGATGAGGGGTGTCGATTATCTTAGAGACGCTATTAAAAACGGCAAAGAAATCACCGACCCTAATAATGCCGAATTTATAAAGGGAGACTTCAAACGATTTCATGATGCATATCAATCTGCAATGGGACAAGTTGAACTTGGTGTGGTTAATAAGAAATGGGCAGACGTATTGTTCGCCGGCTTTGGGTACAACCAGGTTGAACAGGAATTGCAGACAGGATTTGACCAAAACGTAGTTTATGGAAATGTAACCAGGAAAAGTAAGGCATTTAATGGCTCGTTACGCTACAAAAAAGATAACATTTTTGTCCAGGGCTTAAATCTAAGCGTATTCGCATCTCAATCGAAAGATATTTTAAAAACTGCAGATACTTTAATGAGACAATACTATTGGGATGGTGCATGGCAGAATAAAGGTGTGTACGAGCTTGGGAACAGTGTAAAAACAATAAATAATATTACCAGGCCAAGAATTTATGGACGGGCAAACTTAAGCTACACCATCTCTCAAGGGCATTCGGTTAATTTCAATTATACTATCGACCGTTTGAAAAATGAAACCTACAATGAACTTTTCACCAATAAAGATGGTATGCCAGGCCGACTGGACAAGCAGATCCTTGGGCTTGCCTATCAGCAAGAGTTATTAAACAAAACCTTAGTCAATACTTTTTTCGGAAAACTGTATCACCTTGGATTAGAACGCAACAAATACATTAGTAATGTTTTAACCCAGTTAGATACAACCTTCAGTAATTATGGTTACGGAGTGGCCTCACGCTATAAATTAGCAAAGGATCTGGGTATAAAAGCTTCTTATGAACATGCATACCGTTTGCAAGAAGCTGAAGAGATGTTTGGAGATGGGTTATTGGTTCAGTCCAATCCAGACCTTAGACCGGAAAGTAGTGACAATATTAACCTGGGCATTTATTATAGCTTCCAGTTGCGAGAGCACAAGTTTTTTGTAGAAGCCTCTGGGTTTTATCGCAATGCAGTAGATTTTATCTTTACAGTACCAGATGAACGTTCTAAATTATTTAAAAATGAAAATAAGTCCAATGTGCGCATCACGGGTTTTGAATCTGAAGCAAGGTACGCTTACGCAGACCTAATGTCACTGAACTTAAACGTCACGTATCAAAATGCTGTCAATACAACAAAATACGCAAATCCTGGATCCACTACGATAGAAAATACTTATCTGAATAAAATCCCTAATCAGCCCTGGCTGTTTGGAAACGCAGACTTCAGTATTGGTAAAAATAATATACTGGGGAAAGATACAAGACTTCAATTCAACTGGTACACCCAATATGTTCACTGGTTTTACCTTACATGGGCCAATCGTGGTGCCGTGCAGGGAAAATCAGATGTGCCTACCCAATATATTCATAATGCTGCAATCAGCTATTCGTGCAGTCAGGGTAAGTATAACATTGCACTGGAATGCAAAAACCTGACAAATATTCTTGCTTATGACAACTTTAGATTGCAAAAACCTGGAAGATCCTTTTCAGTAAAAATGAGATACTTTATTAAATAATCCCCAATAATTCTAAAAATTTATATCCAAAAAAATGAGAAAACTATTTTACTATTCAACCAGAGTTGCGCTAACAATGTTATTGGCAGTAGCCATCAGCAGTTGTTCTAAAAAGGAAGATACCCAAGAGGAGGAAACCATTAAAAGTGAATACTCAGCAGTTCTTTGCGTGGGAAGCTGGCCGAATACAGCCTATTACATTGCAGGTATTCCGTCGTTAACTAGCGGAACTATTAGTTTAACCGGCAACGGAGCGGAAATGACAGGAAAAGTATATGCACAAGATATTGTTCAGAAAGATGGCTTCTATTACCACGCAAATTTCTCAAGCGGCCGTTTAGGTAAATACCATGTTGAAAACAACGTATTGAAGGTTGATAAGGAAATTGCCTTTACATGGCTTAACTGGAGTTCTTATGCCTGGGTTGATAACAATACCATGGTAATTTTTGGTGATGGAAATAACGAATTGCGCTATGCAGTATTAAAAGTAGATAACATGACCGTAACCACAGGTAAACTTAACGTGGCCGCCATGCCCGCCGGTTTTGACGCCTACAACATTGGCTTTGCTCAATACAGGGATAATAAATTGTTCCTGGGTTATGGATTTGGATCTACTAATTTCGCCAATTATCCTACTATGCCTGTCCATCAAAAAGCATATGTTGCAGTAATCAGCTATCCGGCAATGACTGTTGACAAATCACTTGAAGATGTGCGTACCACGACTTTTGGCGGACCGAATGTTTATGCTCCTTCTTCATTTGTGGATGAGAACAATGACCTCTATTTCATCAGTGACCCGGTATACAACTATGATTATGTATCTCCTTCAATAATGTACCGTATTAAATCTGGTAGCACAGAACTTGATCAGACCTATTCTTTTAATTTCTCATCTGCCTCTAACAGTGAAAAAGCACCAGCAATGTGGTACATTGGAAATGGAAAAGCCATTGTGCGTTCTCGCATCAATGGACAGTCTATAGATACAGATCATTATTTCTGCTTAATTGATGTAAAAACCGGTGCGCTTATTAAAAAACTAGACCTTCCTGTAGATAAGGGAGAGCGTATGGTAAATGCAGTGATTGTAGAAGATGGCAAGGCGTTTATTGCAGTAAATGCTGCCGATAGAGATTACATCTGGCAGTATGATCCAGCTACAGATAAGCTAACCAAAGGGGTAGAATTTATCGGCGGCATCGATTATATCCTGCGCATTGAGAAATTGAAATAAAATTTCCGGTTATTAAATGACATTTAAAAAAATAAATGCCTGGTTTCATTTGTGGCTTGGGCTTATTTCCGGAACTATTGTTCTTATACTAGGGCTTACAGGCTGTACCCTGGTTTTTGAACAGGAAATTAAAAGTTTAAGCTCCCCATGGCTCCATGCAATAAACCCTGCCGGTGTAAAAGCTGCCCCACCATCTGTACTTTACAGATCGGTAGAAAAAGCATTGCCCGGCAGGGAAATTGAATCGGTATGGTATTACGGCAAAAACCGTACTGCACAGTTTAGCATTCATGAATCAGATTCTACTGTTTATGTAAACCCCTATAATACAAAGGTTGTTGCAATTGCCCATAAGGAAGATATGTTCCAGTTTTTTAAAGATGGTCACTACTACCTCTGGATGCCAGAAAAAATAGGCCATCAGTTTGTGGGTTGGGGTACTTTTATTTTCTTCTTTTTATTGATTAGCGGTCTGATTTTATGGTGGCCAAAAAAATGGAATAAAAAAGGAAAGGAACAGGCTTTTAAAGTAAAATGGAATGCCAAATTTAAAAGGGTAAATTACGACCTACACAATGTTCTGGGCTTTTATGCTATTATAGTTGCCCTCATATTTGCTTTTACAGGATTAATGATGAGCTTCTCCTGGTTTAACAATAGTGTGTACTGGATGGCTGGTGGAGAGGTTAAACCGCGGATTAAATCTTTATCGGATACGCTGACACATCCCCTTAATTTAACTACGTCAAAAATGCTGTCGCAGGTAGACAAAGCCTATTATCTGGGAATTAATGAGATTGGAGAACATCATACTGATGAGATTATCCTGCACTTTCCGGAAAAAGCTTCAGATCCTATATATGTATGTACTGACATGTATAAAGGTAGCTGGCGCGATGTATACCTGGACCAATATACACTTAAACAATTACCCGGTTCCAACAACCGCTTGCGAGATGAGAACCTTTCTTCATGGATCCGGAGATCTAATTATGGTTTACATGTTGGTGCTATAGGTGGGCTGACCACAAAAATAATATTCTTTATCGCCAGTTTAATCTGTGCCAGCTTACCAGTTACCGGATTTTACATTTGGTGGGGCAAAAAGAGAAAAGCGTGGAAAAGTAAGCGAAAAGCTCAGTCACAATTGATTACAAATTAAAACAACAACTATGATCCGATCTCTTAAAACAGTAGAACCAGCTTCTGTTGCAGGAATATTATTGCCGCTATTCATCCTTTTAATTTCATGCCTTTCTCCTGTTTATGCACAAACCCAGGGGAAAATACAGGGTAAAATCATCGCTGTTGACGGCAGCCCCTTACCCTTTGCTTCTATCCGCTTACAGAAACAAGATGGTGTATTATTAAAAGGTACAATGAGTGATACGCTTGGTAAGTTTTCGCTAACTGCTGTACCAAATGGTACTTATATGCTAAAGGTAAACACCGTTGGTTTTGTAACGCATCAATCTAAAATATTTAGTGTCTCCGTTCAGCACAACAGCATCGAAATAGAAACAATTACCTTAATTGAGGAAGCCATGAATTTGGGTGCGGTTACCATAAGGGGACAAAAAAGGCTCATTGAACAAACCATAGACAAGACGGTAATGAACATAGAAAACAGCATCCTTGCAGAAGGTAATACTGCTTTGGAATTGCTGCAAAGGGCACCGGGTGTTACCGTTGGTGATGATGGACAAGTTTCTCTTAAAGGCAGGCCAAATGTGCTGGTGATGCTAAACGGCAAATCTACTTACCTTTCACCTAAAGAGCTGAGCACTTTACTTAAAGGAACCAACTCTGCTTCCATATCCAAGATAGAGATCATGAGTAATCCATCTGCCAAATATGATGCTGCTGGAAACGGCGGAATCATCAATATCCAGCTTAAGAAAAGCATGGTTACTGGTTTTAACGGTACAGTAACCATTAATGGCGGACGTAGCAGAAATGCAAGATACGGCAGTGGCATGAACCTTAATTACAGAAGCGATAAAGTAAATGTGTACGGAAGTTATGACTATGCCTATCGTGGAGAAACAGAATACCTGGATTTTGTACGCCGATTTTACGACTCAGGCATCGCCGCAGGGCAAGCAAGCAGAACATCTACCCAGCGTACGGAAACTGATGAACCTCTACATACCAATAATTTTAGGTTAGGATTGGATTATGACTTTAGCGCCCACAATTCTATTGGTTTTCTACTAAATGGAAATGTAGGCAGTTATACACATAATAGCAAAACTGGCAACTTACTGACCAGCGCTACAGGAGTATTGCTAAGCAATATGGCAACCACCAACTATGATGAGCAGAACTGGAAAAACCTGACTTATAATATGAATTACCGTCATAAATTCAAAAAAGAAGGAAGGGAGCTTTCGGCCGATGCAGATTTTGCCAGTAATCATTTTACTTCCCGGCTTAACCTTAAAACTACAACTCTGGCGAGCTTAGCGGGACAAACCAGCTCAGATATCACCAGACGGGGATATGTTCCAGCTGTTACTGATGTATATCTTGCAAAAATGGACTATACCGACCCTTTAAGTAAAACACTGAAACTGGAATCTGGTTTAAAGAGCAGTTATACCAACGCTGACAACAACTTACGGTACGACTTATTAACTAATGGAAGCTGGATTTATGATGCTACAGGGAGTAATCATTTTACCTATAAGGAACAAATCCATGCAGGATACCTTAATGTTAATAAAGAATTTAAAGGTTTCAGCATACAGGTTGGACTGAGGGGAGAATATACCTTCACCGAAGGACACCAGATTACAACAGACTCTTTAATAAAACGAAGCTACTTCCAATTGTTCCCCTCTGTGTTTTTAAATAAACCTTTGGGAACCAATCACCAGTTACAACTTGCCTATAGCCGCAGAATAGAGCGTCCGGATTATGGAGATTTAAATCCTTTCCGTGTTTTCCGTGACCCTTTGCTTTTTTACCAGGGAAATCCATTTTTAAAGCCAGAACTCGTAAATACTTTTCAGTTCAGCCATAGTTTTAAAGGAAAATACACTACTGCCATAAGTTACAATCGCACCCATGATGTGATGACCTGGGTAAACGGACAGATTGATGAGCTAAACACAACGTTTGAAACGCCGCAGAACCTTAACCGCTTAGTTAATTATGGTATCAGCTTTACGGCATCTACCTCATTTTTTGAATGGTGGACAGGAACTCATTTTGCAAACCTATACCGCAACGAATATTCAGGATCGAGTGAAGGGGTAACCGGTACATTTGACAACAAGACCACTAGTGCAAGCTTTAACTCACAGAATAGTTTTAAAGCAGGTAAAGGTTATACTATAGAGCTAAGCGGTAATTACTATTCTGGTTCAGTATATGGTATAGCCCGTTACAAAGGAAATTATGTCATCTCTACAGGGGCACAAAAATCTATCTTAAAAGAAAAAGGAAGCCTTAAATTAATGGTGAATGATATTTTTCAAAGCAGCCGCTACCAGGAATCTACCCTGTTTCAGAACATTGACATGAATATGGACAAACGCCCGGACAGCCGAAGGGTGATGCTGTCATTTTCATATCGCTTCGGCAATCAGAACATTAAAAAGAAAGAACGAAAAACGGGAAGTGAAGACATTTTAAACCGGGTTAAAGGGGGAGGTTAAAATGAAACTCCTGATCATCTGGGATTGGGACATACACCCTTTCCCATTCAGAACCGTCAAGAATCTCCCAGCTATGCCCAGGACCTAATGTATCTTCTGCGATCAGAATAATACCGGGTTCAAGAATAAAAGTGTCACCATTGGTTACAGTAAATTTAAGTTTACCTTTTAAGGTAATCACATATTGCCTGCGGGGCGCAGGATGTAGAACCTTTTCGTAACTATCAACTTTAGCCTGACAGAAAAAATATTCAACAGGAATTTTAACCTGTGTAGGTATTTTTCCAATTTCAAAAGCACAATCCAATTCGTTTATATTAAATAAGCGGATTGCCTGCAAAAATGAATCGCTTTCAGAAGCGTAAGTATCTGGGGAGGTAACTTTAGTCATGGGCTAAAGATAAATAACCTTCCCATGTTTTATCACCAGCACCTGTTTTTTTAAGCTATTAACGTCGATGAGTGGGTTTTCACTCAAGACCAACAAATCTGCATTTTTACCGTTTTCAATGCTACCAATATTCTTCTCCTGTCCAATTACTTTAGCGCCAACTATAGTTGCTGCACGTAAGGCATCGACGTTAGAGAACCCACATTTCTCCACAAAATACCTGATCTCATCCAGCAACCGTGGATAAAGCCGGTTTGTATCTACAATCTGGTCTGTTCCTGTAGCAACGGCTACCCCTTGCTCATGCACTCGTTTAAGCAGCGGAAATATCCAGGGACTCTGTTCTTCAGAAACGCATAATGTAGCATCCAGAATTGCATTTTTCTTTCTCATCATCCTGCAAAAAGCATCAATGTCTAAATTTGCAATTACACTGTCCTTATAGGCAGCAGGCGTTTTTCGCCTAAAAAACAAGGTGTCTGTAGTCAGGTTCTCCAGCATATACACATGGGAAAGCACCTCCATTCCGGCAGTAACTACTTCAATTGGTGTAGCGGGGTAAAGCATGGTATGGCCCCATACCAGCAAACCATGCTTTTTCGCTGCTTTAATCACGAGCGGAAGGAAATCTTTATCAAAAGAATGGTATAATTTTACACCCGTTGCACCGCAGGCTTTTGCAGCAGACATCGCACTGTCCAAATTAGTTCCTGGCACAATCAGCTGCTCCCAGGGAGCATATGGCTCATTGCGTAAATGCTGATCTCTATTATAATACCAGTCACCTGCCATAAATGAAGAGAAATAAACATCAGCCCCTCTCCTATTCCCTTCTTTTATTTCTTTCTGTGCCTTTAACAGCGCAGCCCCGTCACCGCCGGCATCCCTTAAAGAAGTAATTCCATGGCGTAAAAAATAGTTGAGGTGGTTGTAGGTATTTTCAATATTATTCTTCCTGTTCGCTGTTACATGAACATGCGCATCAATCAGTCCCGGAATGATGAATTTTCCTTGAAGATCTATTGTCTTCGCTCCCTTCAATTCCTTTTTAGACAGCCGCAAGCTCCTTATTTTACCGTTGGCAATAATCAAATCTTTACCCTTAATAAATTGCGCTCCGTTGGCATCCAGAATATTGGCGTTTTTTAGCACCAGAATGGTATCTGTGGCCTTGGGCAAAAAATTAGATGCAGCCAACACTGATACAACAGTAAGCAGGTGAATTGCAAGAATAAAACTAAACCTCTTCATAATATATCATTTATTTAAATTAGGATAACTAAAAACGCAGAGGCATCCACCATCTGCGTTTCTTGAATTAATTATATCTAATTTTTATTTAATTAGCATTTTTAAACACCTATCGCCTCTTCCTTGAAATTAGCATCCAGGACACCGAAATGGCAATAAGTCCGGGCAAAAGGCCTAATAATCCCCAACGGATCCAGGTAAGTTGTCCAGCGCTGATCAATAGTTTATTGTCTTTTGGAAGTTCCCGGGTAGTGTCAATTGGGAACTCACCATTACTAAACCATCTAAAAAGTTCCGTAACAAAAGAAAAGTTCAGAGAATTTAAGTTTTGCCTGCCTAGCTCAGCATTACTCATAAAATCTGCATCTCCTATTACAAAAATCCTTTGTTGCTTTTCGCCGATCTTTTTATGGAGGGCGATACCTATAGGATAAGAACTCATTTTTGCATTCTTTCGCGGATCTGCCAGTGCTTTGGTTTTATCAATCGTTAAATCTGGACCAATCCATGTATTGGCTGCCTCAGTAACAAGTATAGGAAGCTGCTTAAAGTCAGATCCCTTGTTAAACTGGAGTGCAGCCACAGTTGGTGTGGTTATCGTTGCACTGTCCTTATTGGCAAAAGCACTGGTTTTAATCAATTGGGCCCAATTTTTACTGACTATCAAACTTTGTACAAAAGAAGGTTCAAAGTTTGCACTCTTTTGTACTAATTGACCTTTGAGCATAGAAACATCTACCCAACTTAATACCTGGCTGTAAATTGACTGGCTACCTGGTTCGGCCGCAATAAGCAGGTCACCACCTTGTTTAATATAGTTTTCTAAATTACTTAATTCTTCCGGATTGTAGGCAGTTAAAGCATCTGCAAGCACCAGAATATCAACTTCTTTAACAGACAGACTATCTTTTAAAGAGAGTTCTTGAACATCGAAACCCTGATTCACCAAAGAATAACGGAAGCTAATTTCAGTTGTTGGCACCATATAGTCCCTATCTCCAGAACGGTTAATGTTTCGCTCACTATGACCGTTTACAAACCCTACCCTTGGCGAATTAACAACCAGTCTTTTCATGGCAGCGGTAATTTCCTTCTCTCCCGGTTGTTTAAAAAGATCATCATATACACGCAGGAAAGTCGTTTTTCCGTTATAAGTTACTGTACGTACTGAACGATATCGCTCCGATTTAAGATCAATCAGTTTGTTGACTTGATCTGGACGCAGAAATTCTTCAAACTTCATCTTATTTGCCTTGGCCATTTTCCTCGCCAGCTGCTCATCATTTAATCCGGGATTTTCCTGATAAAGACGTGCATTTTGTGAGTGTGCCCAATAGAAAACATATTTCATCTGCATATCAGGAAGAAAGCGATAATACTTATCGAAATTCCTTTTATCACCATTTTGGTACTGGGGCAATCCAAAATAATAGTTTTCATCAAGTAAATTGATATAAGTAGTGATGACAACTGGTCCGTCAATTTTCGCAATCACATCTTTACTTTCTTTAGTCAGGGTACGACTATCAGTAGCAGTCATATCCTTGTAAACAATTAACTGTGGCCTGGAACTTAGATAACCTAACAGCAGCATAAACACAATAAAACCTACATAACGTACCACCTTAGCAGAGAAAGAGATGGTGCGGCGTTCAAACTCGAGCTTAAATAGGGTAAGACCTATAAATAGCACAATAACAATTATAAAATAGAGCAAATCATTGCTAGCCAGGAGCCCATTGATAGACTCTTCTGCCCTACCAGACATGGATAGAAAATAGGTGATATCACGAACAAAGTTTATATCCTGCCATAAGCTACCAATAAAGTTGAGTGCCGCTAGTACCACCAGGGTGCTAATAGCTGCTACTACCTGATAACTGGTTAAACTAGACATGAACAGACCAATTGCTGAATATGCGCAGATGAGCAGATATAGGCCTATGATGCCGGAAAAAATAAACCAGAAATCAGCTTGATCAATCGCAAACAATGAAATGACACCGATACCCAGTAATACGCTAACCAAAATAAAGCAATAGCTAATCATGGCCAGGTATTTACCCACAACAATATCCAGCACTCTAATTGGCGAAGAATAAAGTAATTTAATAGAGCCACTGTGGGTTTCCCTACTAATTAAACCCATGGTGAGCAGAGGAATATACAAGTATAGATATTCTTGCATTTTAGGGAACAGTCCCATAAAACCGGAGAAAAACCAGTTGGTTAAATCATTGGATTGTTGCCCCATTTGCTGGGCACGCTCCATCCTTTCTAATAAGGAACTGTATTGCCATCCAGATTGAAATATGAACACCAGCAATACAATCCAGGCAACAGGTGAATAGAACAATTGGCTAAGCTCAATGCGTGCAATCCTTAATATGTTTTTCATTTTTTATTAGATAGTTGTGCAAAAATTTGGTCCAGGGAACTTTTTTCCAATGTAATCTCTTTCATCCGCCACCCATTGTCAGCGCTCGTTTGAATTAGCCGTTCGCTAATCTCTTGCCCTGCATCAAACCTGATCCTGAACTTTGTTGGACCCAGCACTTCTACTGCATTTACTCCGTTAAGACCTTGAAGGGTAGCAACAGCTGGAGGATTGAGCATTGTGGTAATCAAACTATCTGGTTCTATATAATTGTCAAAGGCTTCCATAGTATCAGAGAATACCATGGTTCCGTTTTCAATCATTTTGACTTGAGTACAAGTGGCCTGTATTTCTGACAGGATATGAGAGGAAAAAATAACTGCCTTTTCTTCTCCTACCTCTTTGATCAGCTTACGAACCTCAAAAATCTGGTTGGGGTCCAGCCCATTTGTAGGCTCATCTAAAACAACCAATTTGGGTTCATGAATGATGGCTTGCGCAATTCCCACACGCTGTTTATATCCACCAGATAAATTTGAAATTAAACGGTTTTTAAAATGTGACACACCACATTTGGCCATTGCTTTATCAACTGCCGATTCTACGTTTTTACGCTCAATTAGCCGCAGAAAAGCACATTGCGTTAAATATTCTTTTACGGTAAGGTCCATATAAAGTGGTGCATTTTGCGGAAGAAAGCCAATCAGCTTTTTCGCATCAATAGGATCCTTGTGCATCATGTATCCACCTACTTCTACACTACCTTCGGTCTGATTGAGCACGCCACACATAATGTTCATGGTGGTAGACTTACCTGCTCCGTTTGAACCAAGTAAACCGAGTACACCAAGTTCATTGATCTCAAAATTAATGTCGCGGATGGCCCAGGCAGTGCCATAACGATGAGAAAGGTTGGTGATTTTTACAATCTTGTTATCCATTCATTTAATGATTAAAATTAGTTACCCTTTAAGGATTTTATCTTTTCTTCTAATGCTTCACCTCTTAAACCCAAGGCGATAATTTTACCTTTAGGATCAATCATAAAATTAAATGGCAATGCCCGGATGCCATAAAGTCCGGCGGCAATTCCATTGGTTGACTCGGGATCATTTAACTGCGGCCAGGGCAATTGATCTGTCTTGATAGCAGTTCTCCAGGATGTAGCATCCGCATCAAGTGAAACACCTAAAAATTTCAAGGAATCAGAAGCATAGTTTTGATAACATTTAACAATAGTGGGATTTTCCTTACGGCAGGGGCCACACCAGCTGGCCCAAAAATCTACAAATACGTAACTGCCTTTATAGTCAGACAAGCGTATAGTCCTACCTTCAGTATCCTTCAATGCAAAATCTGGTGCTAAATTCCCTATTGCTATGTTTTTACCCGCCTTAAGGAAGCCAGCTATCCGCTTACCATAAAAAGATTGCTGCACCCTTGGAGAAAGTAATTTGAAGTACTTAGAAACCTCCATACGATCAGTCCTGGTCATATATAGATCACTAGTTATCATTGCTGTTGCTACATTATCAGGATTGGATTTTGTAATGGCAGCAAGCAAACTATCCTGTCTTTGTTGCAAAACAATGGATGCATTGCTGGTTTTGTCTTTTAAATCACCATTAACAGCTTTAACCATTTTGCGGTAGTCACTTACCAATTCAAATCTTTTATTCTTAAATGTATTATACAACTCATTTTCCTTAGAATTGGTGATCAAAGCGTTAAAAAGCTGATCAACCTTT
The DNA here is from genome assembly GCF_020991475.1 of Pedobacter sp. MC2016-14. Taxonomy (NCBI): domain Bacteria; kingdom Pseudomonadati; phylum Bacteroidota; class Sphingobacteriia; order Sphingobacteriales; family Sphingobacteriaceae; genus Pedobacter; species Pedobacter sp. MC2016-14. Next base: position 2,186,884 of record NZ_JAJMPA010000001.1, on the reverse strand, counting down.
CCTGCAACGACCATTGTTGAGTTTTCCGCTACAAAAATCCTGATTTGCTTATTGGCTGAATTACTCAGGGTACATATTACAGGCTCAGGCAGGCTTCCTTTGATGCTAAACTTATTGGCAAGAGACAGTCCTGTTTCTTGCACTTTCTCTGCCCCTATTTTATAGGTAAGGAAAAATTCAGTACCGTCAGCCGCTACCACCTCTCCCTTTAAATTATAAGCATTCTGGCTAAAGCCCAACAGGGGTGTTAGCCAGAATACGAATAAACTGAACACTTTGTATACTACTTTAAAAAATGTATCCATGAGGTACTTATTTAGTAATTTAATCCAGGAATTGGTGACTCCTCTACAATTTTATCCAGCATTTGCTTTAAATATTGGAGGTGAATTTTTGTATCCTGATCTTTAGTTTTTATAATACCACGTGAAATATCAGTACGCAAGTCCTTCAGGTGTGCAAATGCTAAAGCTTTTACATTTGAATACAGCAATGTAGCAGCTATCTTTTTTTTGTTCTTGTCATCAAATAATGCACAAGAATGAAGCCCTGCGCCAAACAGTAGGGTAGCAGTAGCCAGGCTAAAAAGCCTGGCTTTACTGTTTATAAAATTACCCATACTTTATAAATATCCTGGATTTTGTTTTAAGTTAGGATTTGCATCAGTCGCTGCCGTAGGGAAAGGCAAAAGTTTAGCAGTAGGCTTATAACTTGGTTTTAAAGTACCAATTACAATATCAGCTTGACCTGTACGTTTCAGGTTGAACCATCGGAAAGCCTGCTCACAAAATAGTTCCTTACGATTTTCTAAAGCAATTTCAGTGAGCAATGTCCCCTGTACAGTAGAAGTACTCACACTAGCTCCTGCTCTGGTACGAATCACATTCAAGTCATCTCTTGCGCCTGTTAAATTAGTGCCAATTCTAGCTCTTGCCTCTGCGCGAATCAGGTACTGTTCTGCAACACGCATCACGACTTGTGCTTCACTGACATTAGCAGCCACTGCCAACGCTTGTGTTCGATACTTATATTTGAAAGGAACACTGTAAGTGACACCAGAGAAATTAGTATCACTCATCCACAGTGTACGTCTAACGTCAGTTGCCTCAAATAATGCCGTAAAATCAGGACTGATACGATAAGCAAAGGTAGATAATGTTGTGCCGCTCGGGAGAAAGGTGGATCCTTCAACAGTATATTGGCTTGTAGCAACCAAAGGCGGTGACATTTGCCATATCGTCTCAGCGCTGTTTTTAACAAATACTCCTGTACCAAGATTTGCTTTTGGGATTAAGTTGTATAAACTAGTTGGACTAACCACAGCAAGTACTTCAGATGCATTCGCTTCCGCAGCAACGTAGTTGCCAGTAAACATATACACCCTTGCTAATAAAGCTGCGGCAGTATATCTGTTTACACCAGCACGGTCACTAGCCGTTGCTGAATAATCCAGCAACAAGTCTGCCTTTGCCTCTGTAAGATCAGTTATTATTTTTGCATATATGTTAGCAGTTGATTCTTTTGGTAAAAAAGCAGTAACATTTGAATTGGTTTCGAGTACTAGAGGTACGTCTCCAAAAGTATTAACAAGGTTGAAATAACAGTATGCACGAATAAATTTTGCTTCAGCGGTATATTGTTTACGGATTTGAGCAGATGTACCCGTTGAAGTAGCCAAGCCTTCGATAACAGAATTGGCCCGGTAAATAATTGCATACCAATCCGAAAACAAACCAGCCTGTCCGCTACTCGCCAAATTGTAAGTATTATTATTGTATTCTTGTTGAGTAAGTACTGTAGCAAGATATAGTAAATCATCTGCCTGTAGAGAACTGTAAACAGTAAGGTTTTGCTGTTGCGTGGTACTTAAAGCCAGGCCGCTGAACATACCTGAACGGGCACTTGTTGCTAGTTTATCTGAAGCGTATACCAACTCACTTGGCACTTGGTTTAGAGGTGCGTCGATATCTATAATTTTTTCGCAACCTGAACTAATTATCATTATTAGTGTAAGGAAGCCTGTCATTATGGTATATATGGATTTTGACATAATTTCTGGGTTTTAAAAAGTTAACTGTAAACCTGCTGTTATGGTGCGCAAGGGTGGAGTTGCTACACCTTGAGATTCGGGGTCAAAACCTTCGTAGTTTGTGATGGTAAATAAATTCTGAGCTTGTACATATATCCTAATGGTTTGAGCATCTATTTTTGACAGCCATTTTGTTGGTAGTACATACGATAAATTCACATTTTTCATTCTTATAAAAGAAGCATCAACTAACGAAGCATCTGATCCGGTATAATCTGAATATGCTATAAAAGAAGCATTACCAGCTGGTCCTCTTGTACCTGCACTAACTAAATAATCCTGAGATCCTAACGCAAGGTAGTCGTTTACTACACTCAAGGCAGCATTGCTGAAATAACCTGGAGGGTAAAATGAAGATGACAATAAGCTTATTCCTTTTTGTTTCACAAATTGGAAGGTAAAATCTAACGTAACGCCCTTGTAAGTTAGAGCATTAGTTAAACCTCCAAAAAACTTAGGATAAGACGTACCTGCATAGTAGCGATCCCCACGTCCTGTAGCTGCAAAACCTCCGGAGATACTTCCGCTGTTATTAAAATCTGTCAAAGAAGGCAGATTGGTTAAAGGATCAATACCCTTGTACTCGTATAAATAATAAGAGCTAATCGGATTACCTACGATATAGGTAGTTAAATAAGCAGATTTCTCTATATTATCAAAAGAAAGTAATTTATTCTTATTTTGACTGATGTTGAATGACGAAGTCCATTTAAAATCCTTCTTTTGGATATTTGTAGTATTTACGGTAAATTCCCATCCCGAGTTTTGCACTGTGGCAGGCAAGTTAGTTTGAGGGCCTGGAAGGCCAGCCTGTGCGCTGATTGTTGCATTCAACAATTGATTTCCAGTTCTGTTACGGTAGTAATTTGCAGTAAATGATAGACGATCCTTTAAAAATCCTAGTTCTAACCCAATGTCTAATTTTTTAGTCTCTTCCCATTGAAAATCAGGATTTGCCAAACGAGTTGGATTAAGACCTGTAGAACCAGCAAATACATAAGTTGAATTAGTATAAGTATCAAGATATCCATAATTGTCTATCTCGTCGCTTCCCACTATACCATAACTACTCCTGAGTTTACCAAAACTAAACCAGCTAAATCTATCTTTTAAAAACTGTTCTTCTGAAAAGATCCAGGCAGCTCCTACTGACCCAAAATTACCGAATTTATTTGCAGGACCAAATCTTGATGAACCATCTCTCCTAAAATTAGCATTGAAAATATATTTTCCATCATAATTATAATTTAGCCGGCCGAATAAAGAGGCGTATTTATAATCCACTGAATTGCTGGTTGTGCTTACGATTGTTGCTGCTGCAACAGTTCTCAATAAATCATCAGATGTGTAACCAGAGGCGCTGGTATAGTATGGCATTTTGGACTGTTTGAACTGATAAGAGCCACCTGCTAATGTGTTCAAAGTCCCTTTGCCAATTTTGGTATTGTAAGTAACTTGTGGTTCTACAATATAGTTATTTGTGTAGTTGTAAACAAATGCAGCAGTGCCAGATGTGGGATTAGAATTTGTACTCAGTGATGCTAATGGTCTTATAACCACCTGATTCATATCACTTTTACCGTATCCAACATTGGATTTAATGTCAAGTCCCTTTAGTAAGGTATATTTTAAGGTCAAATTAGTAAGCAAATTTGAAGTACGGTTATCATTTGTTTGCAACAAATAACCCATAGGGTTGTTTATAAAACCATCCCAGTTTAAACCTCCGTCCGCTCTGTAAAGTGGAAAATTTGGTGGAAGACTGTATGCATAAGTCGCCAAATCAGTAGTGGAGATGTTATTTTTATCTGTTGAATACATTGCAGATAGTGACAAATTAAAACGCTGATTAAACGATGCATGGTTTAAATTAAACCTACCACCACCGCGCTCATAACCTTGCCCACCTGGATACACATTTCCTTCTTTATGATAATTTCCTCCGATATAGAAATTGGTTTGCGCATCTCCACCAGATAAATTTGCATTTACATCGTTGGTCTTTGCAGTATTACCTAACATTAGTCTTTGAAAATCGGTATAACCATTTTGATCCCAACTTACCAAATCTGGAGCATTTGCCGCTGTTGGTTGTCCAGCAACAGTATTATTAGCAAATGCTTTTCTTCTAAGTGCCAGATATTGTTCTGTACCAACAGTTTCTACAAAATGCGTTACATTCGAAGCACCTGTGGAAGCATTAACGCTGAATTTAGTCTTTCCTGCTTTACCCTTTTTGGTAGTAATTAAAATAACACCATTTCCTCCCCTTGACCCATATATAGCTGTAGCATCAGCATCTTTTAATACCTCTATATTTTCAATATCAGCGGGATTAATAGAATTCATTGGGCTTGTATTTCCTTCCGCCGATGGCAAAACTAAATTTGACCGAGAAGAAAGTACATTCGTAGCAGTATTAATCGATTCAGCAAGATAAGGCACGCCATCAATTATGTATAAAGGACGATTTGGTTTAACGCCGAGTAAACCAATCCCATTTGCGCCACGAATTTGCACATTAATTCCAGCGCCTGGTAGACCATTAGTTTGTGTTAATGTAACACCAGCCAAGCGCCCTTGAAGTGCTTGCAATACATTGGTTACTGGTTGTTTCTCTAAATCTTTTGCACTTATACCTGATTGTGAACCTGTATTAAACCTACGGGTTGTAGTACCATAACCTATCACCAAAACCTCATCTAGCTTTCCCGGATCAAGTTCCATGTTAACAGACACTTTCTCAGCGACAGCGACTTCTTTGGTTTTATATCCCAAATAACTTAGCACCAATATTGAATTGGCATTGGGGGCCTGTAAGGCAAAAGTTCCTCTTGCATTGGTAACCCTAACAATGTTAGTACCTTTTAGCATCACTGAGACACCGGGTAGCGGCATACCATTTTCATCATTTACAACTCCATTTACGATCAAATCCTGAACAAACAGACTGGAAAGTTTTTCAAGGAAAGCCTTTTCTTTAATAACCACTGTTTTATCTTCTATACTATAAGTAAGTGGTTGCGAGGTTAAGCAACTTTTTAGCACCTCATCCAGAGTTGCATTGCTTACATTAATATTTACAGCGCCTACTTTCTCGATAACCTCACGGTCAAACAAGAAATCATAGCCACTTTGAGTTCTTATTTCTTTGAATATACTGATTAACGATGCGTTCTTTTTACTAAGCGTAATCTTCTGTCCGTAAGACGAAGCACTTACCTGCATAATAGCAGCAATTAAAAAGACGGCGGTTAAACGCATAATTAACAAAATTTTATGGATACAGCCGAACGGCATACCCGGTTTCCTGGTATAATTTTTATACATTTGTAATGGTTTAAGTTGATACGTTTGACAAAAAATATTATGGCTTATTCCTAATCCACCAGAAGTGTTTCCAGCACTTCTGGTTTCTTTTCAGATAAACCGTTTCGAATAGTAGTTATTTATATACGGTTATCCTCCTTCCTTCGATTTTAAAATGCACTTTTCCTGTTGATTCTATTAGTTTTAATATGGACGAGATATTTTTAGAACGCGACATCCATCCACCTAATTTTATACGCTCTGGTACAGATTGATCATAAAAAATATCTACATCATACCAGCGGGCTATTTTCCTCATTACACTTTTAAAGTCATCACCTGCAAAAGAAAAATCTCCATTTTTCCAATCCACAAAAGTTGCAACATCAACATCCTGCACAGTTACCGCTTTATCTTTGCTAACTCCTTGTTGTCCGGGCTTAAGCAACGTATTTCCATTGAGCCTCACACTCCCTTCCAGCAAAGTAGTTTTAGCCAGCGGCTCATCATCATAAGCATTCACATTAAAATGTGTACCCAATACCTCTATCTCCTGCACTGCCGTTTTTACTATGAATGGTTGTGCTTCATTATGAAAAACCTCAAAATAGGCTTCTCCGCGCAATTCCACGCGTCGTTGTCCTGCTCCAGAAAATGTAGAAGGATATCTTAAAGACGAAGCGGCATTTAACCAAACATTTGTTCCATCGGGGAGTACTACTTTATATTTGCCCCCCATAGGCGTGGCAATGGAATTATAGGAAATCTCTGCGGACCTGGCATCCGGTTGATCTATTATAGTGTAAACCAACTGGCCATCTTTAGACTTTGTAATACTTACCCCTGCTTCCTTAGCTATATTCCCAATCCCAGCATCTGTTAAATTTATTTTTTTGCCTCCGGCCAGCGTCAGTACGGCTTTATCACCACCAGTTGATATTGATTTTGTCGCGGCCTGTAATTCAGCTTCACGTTTGGCAGCAGATTCTGTATTAAAATAAAAGATAAGACCCGTAGAGAGTACAACAAGAATAGCTGCAGCAACCGCAATGCGCGGCCACAACTTAACTTTAGTAATCTTCGGGCTGGTCGCCTCGGTAATCTTTCCCCACATTATTTGCTGTGCAATGTAGATTTGTTGTTCAGAAAGTGCCTTACCACCATTAACATTCCATTTTAGGTATGCAGATTCCAACCAGGAAATTTCCTCAGCAGTACAATTGCCATTGCTATATTTCTCTAGTAATTCTTTGAATTTATGGTCTTGCATATCAAAAATCAGTATATAGTATTAGTCGTATATAAGTAATACAACTCAACTAAACAGATTGGGGATGCAGATTAAAAAAAAAATGTAAATATTCTTAAACCTAGCCTTACCCTTAAGGTTTTTAAGGCTTTTTTCATCTGATCGGCCACTGTAGATTCTGCGAGACCTAATTTCTGCGCAATTTCGCGGTTACTAAGGTGTTCTTTCTGACGAAGTTCAAAAATCTCCCTCATTCTGGGCGGCAATGCTGCAATTTCATTAGCTATTATTGCTGCGAACTGTTTTTCTCTCACCAGATAATCTGTGATTACCTCAGTTTCTTCATTTAAACTGGTAAAAGATTCTGCATAGGCAGATGTAATCTTCTTGTGCTTAATTAAATTAAAGATGCCATTTCTAACGGCAGTATAAAGATAGCCCGAGAGGTTATTTGCAGCATCAAGGTTCTCCTTTTTGGCCCATAAATTAATAAACATCTCCTGTACAACATCCCGCGCATCGTTTTCTTCACGAAGTTTATTATAGGCATGGGCATAAAGAATAGCGCTGTAGCGATTGAAAATTTCTGTAAAAGCCGCATGATCTCCTGCCCTCATTAATAGAGCCAATTTATCATCAGGAAATTTACTGTATTCTGCCCCCGCATTCATATGCATTCATTAATTCCCGCAGCTCAAAATCTGACACTGTAAGATCAAAAATACAATATCATTAGGAGTTATCAAAACCTACAAATAAACGAGCAGGAGTATGACGGTTTATAAATAAGAATGGCCAACCCCTAAAGGTCGGCCGTCTTACAGTTTTAATTATGAATGTAATTTTTTATGAGCCACAAATCTCCATATTCTCAATTATATGATCAACAATACTCAAATAATCCATAAATTTTATGGAAAACTAAGCGAATATCCATTTTTCACACAAAATTGAAGCACTTGAACACTCAAGGCCGATATTTTTTCGATTACCTTTAAAGGAAGTTTTGAATAAAATGTAGGTACAATTTATGTTTACATTTATAGTTATAATTCAGAAATATGAAACTACCATCATTATATTCTTTATGGATCAGCCTTAAAACAGTTGCCATTAGGTTTCCTTTGCAAGTTCTAGCAGCGATAACTGCTACCATAATATGGTGTTATCTTGCAGATCCTACAGGGCATTATAAAACTCAGGAAGACAATCTCCTTAAACTGCTTTTGGTTTGCAATCTCTCCTTAGCACTTTTACTAGCGGCTGATTTGTATGCAGAAGCAGCCAATTATACCTCTGCCAGGAAATGGGGCTTACGATTATTATGCCTTTGCATTTGCACAGCGCTTTACTTTATATTGCATCCTGCGGTTTACAAAGCTGATGCTTTTCGCATTGCATTATTGGCTCTTGCTTTTCATTTACTGGTTGCGTTTGCACCTTACATCAATAAGGATAACCTCAACGGTTTTTGGGAGTATAATAAAACCCTGTTTTTAAGATTTCTAACTTCGGCATTGTACGCAGGGGTATTGTTCTCAGGCTTGGCTGTGGCCATAGGTGCCGTTAATGCTTTGTTTGATGCCAATATAGGCTTTAATACTTACCACAGGTTATTTGCAATAATTACAGGTAGTTTTATGACCATCTTTTTTCTCGCCGGCTTGCCTCTAAACTTACACAACACACATGCAGAAGAAACTTACCCAAAAGCGCTTAAAATATTTACGCAGTATGTGCTGATCCCATTGGCAATTATTTACCTTGCTATATTACTCGTTTATGAAATTAAAATTGCCATCAACTGGGAATTGCCAAGGGGTATGGTATCTACCTTAATTCTTGGTTATGCTGTCTTTGGGATTTTATCACTATTGCTTATTTACCCTATTAAAGATAAAGAGGGCAATGGCTGGATCAAGTTATTTTCAAAATTCTTTTACATTATGATGCTTCCTTTGCTTGTCCTACTAGTACTGGCTGTATGGGAGCGGGTGAGCAGCTATGGGATCACAGAATCCCGTTACCTTCTGATAGTTTTAGCCTTATGGCTGGCTTCTATTACCTTTTACTTCCTTCTAAGCAAAAAACAGAATATTAAAGTGATCCCTGTAAGTCTTTGTCTCCTTGCTTTATTGGCAACATACGGACCCCAGAGTGCATTTTCTGTCTCTAAGTATGCTCAGGTAGCCAGGCTTAAAGATTTGATGAAAGAAAAAAAAGACAGAGATGATGAACAAATCAATAGTGTAATGGAATATCTGGTAGACCAGCACGGATTGCAGTCCTTACAGTCATTTACTAGTGCAGATCTTGAACACATTGAAGATGAAATTGAACTCAAATCAGTGAGAGGCAACAGGTATTTCATTTCAGCTACAAAACTTGATACTGCACATGCTTTGCTAAAAGTAGAAAAAGAATCCTTCAATAATTACATTACATTTAATCTGATTCCTGAGGGAAAAAATTTGCTGGACATCAATGGCTACAATAAGATGGTGAACATTGAACGTTTTGAAAACATTACAGAATCAAAACTAAATGGGATAAAGCTGACCACTCAAAAGATGACTAATAACAATTTAAAAATCAGCCTTGGTAAAGACCAGGAAATGATATTAGACATCAACAAAATGGTTATAGATGCGGTAACTCATGCAAAATCTAAAGATTCTAAACAGGTAAATGGTTCTTCTGATGAACCTGCAGCTAGAACAGGTGCTGAAGAGATCCTTCCGATAAATTATTTTACAGTTTCAGGTCAGCTGAATAGGTACCAGTTTAAATTTATTGCCACTTCAATTAATACAAATTGGAACCCCAAGCTTAAAACAGAAAAGATCTGGACTGAATATGGTGGTTATCTGCTGATCAAAACTGATTAGAATCAACTTCACTGTTTTTACTATCTTTACCCTGTGGACGAACAGATCATCAGCGTAAAAGGCCTAAGCAGGCAATATCAAACAGAGCAGGCCTCAGGAGTAAAAGACATCACTTTTAATGTAAAAAAAGGCGAAGTTATTGCAATTATCGGCGAAAGTGGAAGTGGGAAATCTACCCTGCTAAAATGCATCTATGGTCTGATAAAACCTGATGCTGGTGAGGTTCTGTTTAAAGGAAGCCGGATCCTGGGCCCAGATGAACAGCTCATTCCGGGGCATAGGGAGATGAAAATGGTAACCCAGGATTTTTCACTGAATATATACGCAAAAGTATACGATAATATTGCTTCAATGTTATCCAATACAGACCTTAAAGCCAAGCAAGAAAAAACCATTAACATTATGGAGCACCTCAGGATTAGACACCTGAGCGATAAAAAAATAATTGCCTTAAGTGGTGGCGAACAACAAAGGGTTGCCATAGCAAAAGCGATGGTTACAGACACCGCAGTATTGCTGCTTGACGAACCTTTTAGCCAGGTAGATGCCTTACTTAAGAATCAGTTGCGTGCAGACATAAAAAGGATAGCTACCGAAACGGGGGTAACAGTATTGATGGTTTCTCATGATCCTGCTGACGGGCTTTTTCTTGCCGACAATCTGCTCCTGATTAAAGAAGGTAAGTTGATACAGCAGGGTAAGCCAGCGCATGTCTATAACCATCCAGAACATATCTATACCGCCCAATTGTTGGGTAATGCTGTAGTTTTAAATGCAGAAGAAGCGAGAAAACTCGGACTCGAAATATCTGCCTCACAAGCCGTTTTTTATCCTGAGTGGGTAGAACTCAGCAGTTCATGGAACAGCAGACGTTTTGAAGTAAAAGAAGTGTACTACAAAGGGTTCTATGAAGAACTGGTACTAGAAAGAAATGGAGTAACCATCAGAGCCATCCAGCTGAATAGAGGTGAACATAAAAAAAACGACCACGTTCAGGCGAACATTGGTCGTTTCTTAAATTTTTAACTTATTAAGCAGGTCTTAGGTTACATCAACCGATGGAATCAACACAATTTTAGCACGAATACGAACTGAGGGTCTCGTTGGATTTTGCGTAGTATATTCAGAACGTTGAAGATCTACAGCAATCCCCCCGTTAAATTGCTCGTAACTATAACTGTTTCCACTATAAACATATGGTAATTGAATGTAGCTATTTACATTAACCGGATGATCTAAGTACACCAGTATACCCTCAATATCTACGTTCGTCCTATCTATTTCAGGGATAGATAACTCTGCAGTATAATTTGCACCATTATTTGAAGATACCCATTGATTAGGCTCAATGTATATGATGATCGTTCTATTCGGAGTATCCTGTATAATTTCATCTTTTTGACACGATACAAGCCCCAGCGTAATCGTGCACAACAATAGTAAAAGTATTTTCTTCATTTGGTTTAATTTATGTGTACGAAACCATTAGCAAAACTACTGCCATAAATTAATTCATCCCCCAGGTTAAGCCGAATGACATATTTTTCAACCCTGCTTGTGCGGCTGTTTCAAACATGTCATTAAAATAGTATTTAGTAAAGATCCCAAAACTACCATAACCCAAACGCACCGTACCACCATACCTTACTGATTGAAAGTTATAATCATCTCTGAACTTCTCCTTACCGCGCTCCTCACTTTTCTGTTTCACTTTGCCATTTAATAAAAAGCTAGCTTCCGGTCCAACAACAAAATATACCCTCTTTCCCCTGTCATTTTCTTTGGTACGGAATTGGAAACTCAATGGAATATGAAAGTAACTGCTCGAAAATCGGTTTTTACTAAAGGCGATCGGTTCATTGATATAATTCAGAGCCGGCTGATCTTCCTGAATGGTAATGTTCTTTTTTAAACGAATTAGAGTCCAGTCGAAACCACCAGCAAGAAGCAATTTAAAATGTGGATTAAACCGATAACCAAGGTCTATAACATCAAAAGAAAAAGTACTTGTTTTGGCATCCTTATAATCCAGAAAATCATTTTGGGCCGAGAGTTTAAAACTACCATTATCCAGGAGCCTCGAAAATCCAAGATCTATCCGCGTTAAGGTAATTCCACCAACAAACCCTGGTTTATAGGGCTTCTTTGAAGTGATATCCCGCTTAGTACTGTCTCTCCTGTTTCCGAAATCCCAGGATGCAGAGAATTTTTTCTTTTTAACTATAGTGGTATCCGTAACAATTACTCCAGTAGTATCTTGTTGCGCAACTGCATGCTGGAAAAAAGCCCCAGTCATTAAAACTGCCGTTAATAGAATCGCCTTCATTTATAATTGACTTATTTTTTAACCTTAAATAACTTAAAATCTTGCTTGTACGTCAGGAAAAACGAATGGTTAAACTGAAGTTGCTTGTCCATATGATCCAAATCTACATGAGGTTCAACACGTACATCCAGGTAAAAGTTTGGAATTAATTCCTGCTGGTAAGCATACCGTAAAGATAAGATATTACGGTAGTTTTGAGTTTTGCCATAACTGTATATATTTTCAGAAACCGACTGATATAAAGGCATCCCCTTAATTGTGATAAAATTATTGCCCTTCCAGTAAGAAGCTACTATACTCCCAAACTTACTCACCATACCGGCATTCAACCATAAACCAAATCCACCTTCATAAGCGCGCCGATTCTCTGGAGAAAAATCCTTGTAGGCGGCAACGTAATTGTCCGTGTAAATTTCCTTTACATTTCTGTTAATGAGCTTATGGATTTTAAAGCCCGTAGCACCATTAAACAAGGTGCTGATGGGGATTTCCTTTAAAACATCAATCTGCCCTCCCTGATGATACACCAGAAACTGTGCAGGAATACTCAGTTTCCATCCATTACTTTCTGCAACTGTACTTTCCGTAGATAAACCACCAACAATCTCCTCTTTTGCAGCATCACCCGCATAAATCATTTTTTGCCATGCTATCCAGGCATCCAGTTTAAACTTTTCCTTTTCAACCAATAACTGTGTACCATATTCAACAGGATTGGTAATCAGTCGCTCAAAATTATAGATCGGTTCAATGTAATTGTGCTGAATTGCACCTTCCAAAGCACCAAAAACTAAGGTCAAATCCCGCTTGTGATATTTAACACTAAATAAAGGCTTGGCATCATAAACCCCGTTACTGCCAAAATCTTTTCTGATAAAGGCCCCTGCAGTAATCGCAAGGTTAGGATGAGCGTAGTAAACTAGCTGAGGTTGCAATTGCGTACCATATAAGGTATAACCATCATGAAAATCATTACTATATTCATAATTTCTAACATAATTAAAATTATAAAAGCTAAAATGAACTTCGTCAGTTAAAGTACTGTCAGGACGAATGCGGTTTTCAAAAGCAGATTGGTTAAACTGTGCATATGACAATTGTACAATAAGCATCAGCAGCATTATAAGTAAGATTTTCCTCATTGAAATGTGTTTATCAACTGTTAACAGTTGTGTTTTTTTCTATAGCTCTTATACCATTTTACGGCTACCATAATCACCATGGCTATACCCATGATGCCCAAAAGACCATAAATCCAATTAATGGCATTTTTTAGGATAACGGTAAATACAATAGCAATCATAAAAATGGTGGCCAGTTCCCGCCAAAGCCGCAACTGGAAACTAGTCATCCCGTATAGATTATTCTTCAACTGTCTAACTATTTTCTGACAGATAAAATGATAAACCAGTAAACCAAAAACGAAAAACAGCTTTACCCACATCCAGTCTGCCTGCAGCAATCCCGGATTTAAGCTAAGCATTGTAGCACCCGCCAGTACAGAAATGATCATTGCAGGCGTAGCAATCACTTTCCATAAAGTAGCTTCCATTTTTATAAACTGTTGTTGCAGGATGCTTCTTTCGGGTTCCTGTTTATCACCCGCTTCAGTATGGTAAATAAAGAGACTCAGGATATAGAATAAGCCCGCCATCCAGCTAATCACAAATACAATGTGAACGGCAAGTATGTAACGGTAATATTCCATAAACCTAGTACCTAAATTCCTTTACTACTTCAATCGCATATTTTACGTTATCAAAAGGAATATCAGGCATAATACCATGCCCAAGATTGAATATAAATCCTTTTTCGCCACGCATGCGCTCAAACAATTGGTGGATATGTTTTTTAATTACAGGCTGATCAGCATATAGAATATGAGGGTCAAGGTTACCCTGTACGGCAATACCCGCGGGTAGAGCCTGTTTAATATTCAACAGATCCGCATTCCAATCTACTGAAATTACATCTGGTTGAGCGGTAGCCATAATAGGTGCAAAAACAGAACTGCCTTTACAAAAAGAAATCACAGGGATATCTTTACGGTTTAGATTGGCAATGATCTCCTGGATGTAACGGTGTGAAAACTCCTGATAGTCGTTCCAGGAAAGTGCCAATGCCCAACTGTCAAAAATCTGAATGGCATTTACCCCAGCCGCAATTTGCAGGTTCAGGTAATCAGCCGTTACCTTCGCAATTTTAGCCAGTAATTGGTGTGCCAGTTCCGGATGGTTGTGCATCAGTAACTTTGTCAATTTAAAATCTTTAGAAGAGCCCCCCTCTACCAGGTAACTCATCACTGTAAAAGGTGCGCCAGCAAAGCCAATCAAAGGAATACTACCATTTAAGCGCTGCTGAATTACTTTAATTGCATCCGCAACATATTCCAGCTTATCCAGCACATCCACATTCAGGTTTTCGATATCCTTTGCAGTGCGCACCGGATTCGCAAACTTAGGCCCAACACCCTGAGTAAAACTCAGTTCACCGCCCATCGCTTCACCAGTTACCAAAATATCACAAAATAGAATAGCCGCATCAATTCCCAAAAGGTCAACCGGCAACATCGTTACATCAGCAGCAATTTCAGGGGTTTTGCACATTTCCAGGAAAGAATATTTGTTTTTAATTTCCCAGTATTGCGGCATAAAACGACCTGCCTGACGCATCATCCACACCGGTGGGCGTTCAGTTTGTTTTGAAAATGCAGCATCTAAAAATAACGTGTTCATCTAATTTTAATGTTTTATAAGCTATTCGCTTCTGTCTCTATTTTATTAATTATATTTTTTGTGCGCTCAGTAATGGCCAGTTCCTTAGCCCGCTCTACATAAGCAAGCACCCTTACCTTATCCTTTTTACGCAAAGCCAGGTTCGCCAGGTGAATCAGTACCAGCGCCGTATCATTTGTACCACCAAGAGGAAACCGACTGGCAATCTGAAAATGAACCTCTGCAGCATCATAGGCCTCATCTTTAAGCGCTATATTGGCTTTCATAAATTCATAATATCCTCTTCTGGATTTCAAAAGACGGTCTGGATTAGGAACCTCAGCCAAAAGCCGTTCCGCAGCCTCATAATTCCCTGCTTTAAAATGCTTGGAAGCCAGCAATATTGAGCTCTGCTTAAAGTGGCTCCATATCGTAAAGCCCAGAAACAAACCTGCCACTGCAGCGAGTTCTTCCTGATGATTATAGAGGCATACTAAACTAATAATGGCCAATAAAGCCATTAAAGCATACCTGCTCCTCGCACTATACATGTTTAGTTATGGATATCAGTGAATTTATAGCCTACTCCTCTGATGGAATGAAAATAAACAGGATTTTTTTGATCCGGTTCAAAATACTTACGGAAAGTAAGGATAAAATTATCAATGGTACGCGTAGAAGGATACACATCGTAGTTCCAAACCGTTTCTAAAATCTGTTCCCTGGATACGGCTTCATTTTTACGCTCAATGAGTAATTTCAGTAACATCGTCTCTTTTTTAGTCAAAGGAACAATGACACCATCATCCTGTTTCAACTCAAAAGAATTGAAGTAAATGGTTTTATCACCAATTTTGTAAGAATTAATTTCTTTTAAGTCGTCAGCTTTCATGCTGCGTTTTACTAAAATACCCACCCTCAAAATTAATTCTTCAAGGTTGAAAGGTTTTACCAGGTAGTCATCAGCACCTTTTTTAAGCCCAAGAACGCGGTCTTCACTGGTATTTTTAGCCGTTAAAAACATGATAGGTACTTCACTGTTTTCCAGACGAATGGTCTCACAAACCTGGAATCCATCCATTTCAGGAAGCATCACGTCCAATACAATCAGGTTAAAACGCTCTTCCTTAAATACCTTAAGTGCCATTTTACCGTCCTTAACTGCATGAACTTTGTAGCCTTCAAGTTCCAGGTTTAATTTTATAGCATCCAATAAATGGTCTTCATCTTCTACCAGTAATATTCTTAATTTTTGCATAATGATCAACTAAATGTAACTTCAAAAATTGCACCCTGAGGCACGTTATCTTTAACGCTGATGTCAGCGTCGTGGTTTTGTAAAACTTCTTTAACAATAAACAGGCCTAAACCTGTGCCTTTAGTTTTACGCACGCTCTCATCCCCCACTCTGTAAAACTTATCAAATATGAGCATTTTTTCAGCATCTGCAATGCCAGGCCCCCTGTCAGAAACCTTCAGATAAGCATGGCCATTATTGTCTGCCAGCTCCACGCCTACTTCAGCACAGGGCCCCGAATATTTTATGGCATTTTCTATAAGATTATTCACTACAGAAGATAAAGCAAAAGGATCTCCAATGATCTTTATGCCCGGTTTTATCGATGTTTTGATGACCTGTTCACATCCACAGGAATGAATTTGTAAACGGTCTGTAATTTTAGCAATAAGCTCAGAAAAATCAAACTCTTCCTTAGGAAAGGAATACGAACGGTTCTCAATTTTAGTAGCCAGCAACATATTTTCCACCAGGTCATCCAACCGTTCGATGTCTTTCAAAGAATTGTTGAGCAGGGAGGTTTGCCTCGCTTTGTCCAAATCCCTCTTTACGATGGTCTGAAGGGACAATTTCATTGCCGCAAGCGGAGATTTTAACTCATGGGTTACCGACAATAAAAAGTTAGTTTGCTGCTCATGTAAACGATCTTCCTTTTTTATAGACTTATGTAAAAAATAAGCGCCAATACACAAAAGAAACAAGAATACAGCGCCTTCGCCCATCACCATGGCCATTCTGGACGGCTGTAGTTTAACAACAAGCGTTCCCCAGGAAATCAGCTGCACCATTGCGTACACCAGCAGAAAGTAAAATATAATGATCGATTTCTTCAAAATCCTGTTATTTAAACACTAATGTAGCATTAATTTATTTATTCCTAAAAACAAGGTCCAGGGCATCAAATATGGCACGTTTTGCCTTCTCCAGCTCAATCTTGGTATGTGCAGCAGAAACAAATCCAACTTCATAACCAGAAGGGCCCAAATAAATCCCGCGGTTCAGCAACTCACGGTGCATCACCTTAAATTTTTCCATGCTTGCAGGATCAATAGCTTCTGCCGTCTGAATTTTGGTCTGATCAGTAAAAGCAAACCAGAAAATAGAACCTACGTTAAATACCTTAAAAGCATAATTTCTTGCCGTGGCAAACCTTTGAATACTCTCCGCAAATTCAGCCGCTTTGTTGTTCAGTTCTTTGTAAAATCCAGAACGTAAAAGCTCTGTAAGCTGCGCTATCCCCGCAGCCATCGCTACCGGGTTACCAGACAAGGTACCAGCCTGATAAACACCACCATCGGGTGAAATATGACCCATAATTTCAGCAGAAGCCCCATACATTCCGACCGGCAAACCACCCCCAATAATTTTTCCGTAAGTAACAATGTCAGGTTTAGCACCATAATAGGCAGCAGCACCTTCAAACCCCAACCGAAAACCGGTGATCACCTCATCAAAAATGAGTAGGGCCTGGTGTTCTTTACATATCTTTTGCAGGAAATCAATAAATTCCTGATCCTGGATCAACAAGCCGTTGTTTGCGGGTATGCCCTCAATAATTACTGCCGCAACCTGATCCTTAAACTGATCAAAAGCAGCTGTTAAAGCTGCTGTATCGTTAAGCGGAATTACAATGGTTTCTTCCGCAAAAGATTTAGGAACGCCCAATGAAGAAGTCTCTCCAAAAGTAACCAGCCCAGAACCAGCTTTAACCAGTAGTGCATCCGTATGCCCATGGTAGCAGCCTTCAAACTTAATAATCTTGTCTTTGCCTGTATATCCCCTTGCTAACCTTATGGCAGACATTACCGCTTCTGTACCAGAACTGGTAAAGCGTATTTTTTCTACGTGCTTATTATTTTTTATAATCAGTTCCGCAAGCTCGTTTTCCAGCGCAGTAGGTGCTCCAAAACTCATCCCGCTTTGCATCACCTCAGTTACCTTTTCTCTGATTTTTGGATGGTTATGGCCTAAAATTAAAGGTCCCCAGCTGCCGCAAAAATCAATAAACTGGTTTCCGTCAGCATCCCACACAAAACAACCATCGCCCTTTTGAATAAACAATGGAGTTCCGTAAACAGATTTGAAAGCCCTGACAGGAGAATTTACGCCTCCCGGAAAAAAGGTTTTCGCTTTCTCATAAAGTGCTGCTGATTTTTCCCTTGAAATATCCGGCTTACTTCCTGTATTAACAGGTATCTCCCCTTCATTTCCCGAAAACATTTTCTTTAACGATTCTAACATTTTATTTTTATGTTTTATTGGAATTGCGGTCAAAAGACTACATCCAATTATTTTCAACAATATCCCTGATATGATAAGTCGTAATAATACTTGCACCTGCACGGGCAAAAGCATGCATCGTTTCCATGACCACTTTCTGCTCATCAATCCAGCCCCTTTGCGCAGCAGCTTTAACCATCGCATATTCACCAGAAACATTATAACAGGCGATAGGAAGGTCCGTATTTTGCTTTAAACTTTGTATCACGTCCAAATAAGCAAGTGCAGGTTTCACCATAAGCACATCTGCACCCTCGGCTTCATCCAGCAAAGCCTCCCGCAAAGCTTCTTTAGGATTCCTGAAATCCATTTGATAAGCCTTCCGGTCACCCTTACTCGGCGCGCAGTCCGCAGCCTCTCTAAAAGGCCCATAGTACGCAGAAGCAAATTTAGTAGCATGAGACATGATTGCTGTATTTACATACCCTTCACGGTCAAGTAAAGTTCGCATCGCAGCAATTCGGCCGTCCATCATATCTGATGGGGCCAGCATATCCGCTCCAGCCTGAGCATGGGTTAAGGCCATTTTAGCAATAACTTCAACCGTCTCGTCATTTTGTACATAATCATCTTTCAAAATACCGCAGTGGCCATGATTAGTGTAAGAACATACACAAACATCGGTTACAACGTACAAATCTTCACCAAATTGTTTTTTCAGTTCCCGAACCGCTGAAGGAACGATGGAATGGTCATGGTACGCACTGTGTGCATCTTCACTTTTTTCATCGCCCACACCAAACAGCATAATTTTATTTACCCCCAGTTCCAAACCTTTCTCCACATCACTAATCAGCGTATCCTGCGAAAAATGATTTACGCCTGGCATGGCATCTATAGCATGCGTAATGCCATTTCCAGGCACTACAAAATATGGATAGATAAACATGTCTTTTGATAACCTTGTTTCCGCAATCATCTCTCTCACTACAGGGTTTTTCCTTAATCTTCTCGGACGGTGTATCATATCTATTTCTTTTATCTTAATCTTTAATCCTGCTATCTTTGATCTAACTCTATACCAAAAACAGCTTCTGCAAGGCCAATTTCATCAGGAGAATACGGCAGGGTAAACGTTACGCCCATTTCCTCAAACTTCTTACCTGTAGAATTGCCAATGGCAATAACTTTTTGACCAGGATCCAGTAAATTATCTGCAAAATACGCATCTACGTTACTCGGACTGGTAAAAATCAGCACTTCAGCATAAGTTTGATCTACATCATCTTCCATTACCGTTTCATAGATGGGCAAGTCAACAACCTTGGTATCCTCTGCCAAAGAATTTTGAATGGTCAACAAGGAATCCTGCGCACGTGGAAACAACACTGTTTCTCCCCTAACTAATGTAGCAAAAGTTTCCGCCACTTCCTGAATGTCCCCGCTTTCACCAACAAAATCGGCCAAATGTCCTTGCCTGCGCAAAGCGTCTTCAGAACCGCGACCCACTACGCCAAACTTCACGTGCTTGGACAACATAGGCTTTAGCCTGAAAAAATATTCAACCCCATTC
The DNA here is from genome assembly GCF_020991475.1 of Pedobacter sp. MC2016-14. NCBI lineage: Bacteria > Pseudomonadati > Bacteroidota > Sphingobacteriia > Sphingobacteriales > Sphingobacteriaceae > Pedobacter > Pedobacter sp. MC2016-14. The sequence goes on along the minus strand of NZ_JAJMPA010000001.1, from coordinate 2,167,219 downwards.
CTGCTGCTAAAGAAAATCCAGTCAATATTTTTCAAGTAGAATGGGTCCAGGATATTTACAATGGGAAAAGTGCGGATCAAAGAACGGGCTTCAATCTCTATGTTATGTTTTTCAAGGGCTTTCCTGAAATAATTATTTTCAGCCACCTCTCTGGATATAAATACCTTTGATGGCATTTTACGCTCGGGAGAAAATTTACTGACAATTTTCTCAGCTAAACCTTCCAGACTATCTACACGGTAAAAAAGGCGGTCAGGAAAATCCTCATCTGTGGTAGATTTTGAAGTCCAAACCTCATACTTGCCATTTTCCTTTTTACAGTAACAACCTAAAGGCATGTGGCAGCCCCCTTCAAAAAGGTTCAGTACTTTACGCTCCACGGCAATTTGTTCCGCCGTTTCAGCATGGTTCAATTGCTGCAACAATTCAAATAAAGCACTGTCATTTTCACGAATCTGGATAGCCAACGCACCTTGTGCAGGAGCCGGGATCAGTTCGGTGGTATCAATTACTTCCACATGAAATTCAGACAAGTCAATACCCAAACGATTTACACCTGCCTTAGCCAGCAAAATCGCATCGTAATCCTCATCCCTTAATTTCTGTATTCGGGTAGGCACATTGCCCCTTAAATCTTCAATATTTAAATCCGTACGCAGGGCAAGCAATTGCGCTTTACGCCTGTTGGACGAAGTGCCAACCATAGCACCTGTTTTAAGCGATAATTTTTGTGTAACATCCACACAATCTTTTAAAATCAGCAACAACTCGGCCGGGTCTTCACGCTCAGGTACCGCAGCAATCGTTAAACCTGCAGGATGCACAGTAGGCAAATCCTTATGAGAATGCACGGCCAGGTCAATTGTTCCTGCCAACAACTCCTCTTCAAGTTCCTTAGTAAAAAAACCTTTACCTTCCAGCTTGTCAAGCCTTAAGTTTAAAATCTTATCTCCCTGGGTTTTAATGATTTTCAATTCAGCCTCAACGCCAATTGCCGCTAGTCTATCTTTGGTAAAGTTGGCTTGCCATAAAGCCAAATCACTGCCTCTTGTGCCGATAATGAGTTTTTTCACGTCTTAATAAATGTTTATGGTTACGAATATAGCTAAGAATTAGCTATTATTCACCAGAATTTCCTTAGCCATCACCATAGGAACACTGATGTACTTCTTCTCCATATAATTGATCACCTTTTCAAGCAATAATTTAGAATTTTCATCAAGCTCATTGATCTCCTCAGCAAAAATTGCATTGATGGCTTTTTCTTTGATCTCTTTAATCTTCTGAGGAACCTCGCTCATAGCAAGTTCAATCTTACGCTGACGCAGTACCAGATTAAATTCCTGGATATTCTGATCTATAATTTGCTCCGCATGCACCAGTTCGTCGTAACGTTCCTGGATATTTTTACGTGCAGTTTCTTTTAAAGATTCAACTTCAATAAAGTGAAGCGGAAATTTCTGAATCACTTCAGGAGCTGTATCGTTTGGAATGGCAAGATCAACAATAATCTTTTTCCCCGTTTCCCCATTCAAGAGTTTTGTATAAATCTCTTCCGTAATAATCGGCTCTGTAGAACCTGTACAGGTAATGATGGCATCAAATCCCTGGTTAAAGTTTTCAAGTTCGGTAAGCGGATAAGCTGTACCATTCAACTCTTTGGCAAAAGCCTGGGCATTCTCTACTGTCCTGTTAAAAACAGAAAAATTAGAATACTTATGTTTTTTAAGATATTGTGCCAACAGCTTATTGGTTTCTCCAGAACCAATGATGAGTATCCGGGAGTTGGAACTCATTTTTAAATCACGCAATTTCCGGTAAGCCAAAGAAACTACAGAGACAGGGTTTTTAGAAATATTGGTATGGGTATATACTTCTTTCGCTGTTTTAACAACCCTGTTCATTACCGTACGCATATAATCGCCGGTAAACCCAGCCACACGACAAGCTTCATAAGCACGTCTTACCTGGGCTAAAATTTCCTTTTCTCCAACAACCAGGCTCTCCAATGAACAAGAAGTACGTAGCAAATGATTAAAAGCTTCAACCTTTTCATACACAGAAACTTTTTCTACAAACTGCTCCATGTATTGCGCAGGTAAGCCCATATCAAGTACAGTAAGAAAACGGGTAATAAAGGTTTTATCCACTCTACTTGAAGAAGTAAATACAAACTCAACACGGTTACAGGTGCCAACATAAAAAATTTCTTTTATGTCTAAATCAGACTGAACTTTTCTCAATCTGTCATCAAGTGACTGCTCACAAATTACCAGTTTGCCTAAGGCTTTCAGGTCGATTTGTTTGTGTGTAAAAGCAATGATCTTTAAGTATTCCAAAGTAGGATTCCTGGTTATTTTTAACTCAACAAAAGTAGCACGCCCAACTTGTACGTCTGTCATTATGCTGTAATTAAGAATAATTTAGAATGGTTTTAAATTGCCTCAACTCCATAAAACAACGAGTTGCTATCTTTGTTATATCATCACATTAGACTGAAGTACAATTATGATCAAACAAGAGCATTTTATACTAACCGGAGCAGCAGGAAAAGTCATTTCCGGAGACCTAACTTTTGATGATGCCTTAGAAATTAAAGGCACAATTTTGTTTATTCATGGATTTAAAGGGTTTAAGGACTGGGGTGCGCATAACCTTATGGCTTCCTATTTTGCTCAGCAAGGTTACAGGTACATAAAATTTAATCTTTCTCATAGTGGCGTAACCCAGCAGCAGCCAAATGATGTAACAGACCTGCAAGCCTTCGCCGAAAATACGGTAAGTAAGGAGCTGGCAGATGTACAAACGGTAATCAACTACATCTCACACACCTATACTTCCAACCAGCTTTATTTAATTGGCCATAGCCGGGGTGGTGGACTCGCCATACTCACAGCAGCCAACGACCCAAGAATCAGTAAAGTTGTAACCTGGAGTGCCATAGCAGATTTTAGCAGTCTCTGGAAACCAGAGCAGGAAGAAGAATGGAAAAAGACCGGAAAAATCTTTGTAGAAAACGCGCGTACAAAAGAGAAAATGCCTTTAAACATCAGTCTGCTTGAAGATTTTAAAGAACACGAAGATGAGTATAACCTGCTCAATGCTGCAAAAAAAGTTGCTATCCCCTGGTTAATTCTGCATGGCGATGAGGATGTAAATGTTCAATTTAGTGTAGCGCAACAACTGGCCCAGGCACAAGTGAATGCACAATTACAAAAAATTGAAGGTGCCAATCACGTCTATGGTGCTTCACATCCTTATACCGAGCCAAGTTTACCACCGCAACTTAAAGAAGTCTACGAAAAAACACTAGCCTTTTTAACGTAAATCTTTAGTCCACCAATGCTTGTTTGGGAGAATGCTGTCTAGTATTACGACCTCACCTATTTGAGGTGTAACCACTTTTACAGACAATTCTTCCGATCTTTTAATCACCCGGCCAATAGATTCATCCCAGGCATGCGTAGCCAGCGCAAATTTCCCCCAATGTACGGGAAACAATACTTTTGCTTTCAAGTCTACAGCTGCCTGCGCAGTTTCTTCCGGCATCATGTGGATGTTAGACCAGAAATTATTGTACTGCCCATTCTCCAAAACCGCCAAATCAAAAGGCCCGTATTGATTACCTATCTCCACAAAATGTTTGTCATAACCAGAATCACCACCAAGGTAAATGACATACCCTTTAGTTTGAAATACAAATGATGACCACAACGTTTTATTACGAACAAGCCCTCTACCCGAAAAATGCCTTGCAGGAGTAGCTGTAAACTTAGCGGACGTATTGATATCAGTAGATTCCCACCAATCCAGTTCTTTTATTTTGTCTGCAGGTACTCCCCAATACTCCAAATGGGAACCTACTCCAAGCGAAGTAACGAACATACCTACTTTATCCTTCAGTTTTTTTATAGTCTCAAAATCAAGGTGATCGTAATGGTCATGCGTAATTAACAACACATCAATGTGTGGCATGTCATCTGCTTTATACACATCGGCACCTTCAAAAGCTTTTGTACCCGCATAACTTACGGGAGAAGTCCTTCCGCTAAACACAGGATCTACTAATATATTAATACCATTAACCTGTAAGAGATAAGAAGAATGTCCAAACCAGGTGATTTCCGGTTTTTCAGCGGGATTTAATTTCAGGTCTCTTTTAACAGAGGGCAAGGTATAATCAGGCGATTTACGCTCATGCTTACCGAACATAAAATCCACCATTACTGTTAAAAATGTACCACCGCCAGTAAAAGTTGGCGTTTCAGATTGGTTCTGGAATGCACCATCTTTATATTGTGGCGACTTTTTAATGCGTTCTAACCTGGCACCCGATGGCGCAGTTCCGAAAGACGCCTGCTGTAGAAACAAAAAAACAATCAGGGCAATTACAGCTATCGTTATAAAAAATACAATCATTGTGCGTTTAAGGATGTGCTTAAATCTCATCGGCACAAATGTAAGCAGATTAGCAATAGCGTGTTTTTTTATTTTCCCCAAATGGCATCTATTCAGCAGGCGCTCCTGCAGTATTGTGAAATAAAGCAAAAACTATTATTCAATATATATTTATTGTAATTCAATAAATATATATTGAATAATATTATATTTGCATCCTATATCCTAACGTATATGAAACTAAAACTTACTACCTCAGCAATCATCAATCTAATTATCGGTACTGGTATCGCACTGTCCATTCTTTTTATAGTATCCATTTTATGGTTTAGCTCTACAACTATGACAGACTGGGATAGCACAGGTTCTTCAGCGGAAATGAAAACGCTGTCCCCTATAGATCCAGTAATTCCAGATACAATTCCCCATCGTCAATATGTTAAACTAAAAGACAGCATCAAGCATGCGCGACAATTTAAAAATGGCGTATCTGCTAGTTCTACAAGATCTGAGTTGATAGGATTTCAGTCCATTCAAAGATGTGATGGCTGCAATCCATGGGACAATAAGGAGCGGAAAAGAAAAAAGGATTACCTGCTCAGTCTTAGCGGATGGAAACTGGACACCGCACGCGGTGAGTTTTATACTCCTGTAACATACTTTGTTAAAAATGATCAGCCCTACATAAGAAAGACCTTCTGTAAACCTAGAAAACTAAGCAAAACCTCCTTTATCTGTTATGAAAAAGACATTGCTGTACCCTTTAGAGTTGATAGTGAGAATAAAGACATCATGATACCAATAAGCGAAAATTTTTATGAAATTGCTATGCCATCATTTATGGGCTTATCCATACTTTTCTTTATATACTTTATTTACTTTGTAATCGGTGCTTTTGTCCAGTTCTTAGCAGAAATTGCAAAAGGAACACCTTTTTCTGAAAGGAATGTAAAACGATTAAGGTTTATTCTGTTAAATCTGTTTTTTATACCACTGGGAATATTTCTAATCAACCTGCTGATTATACCTCTAATTTTCCAGTCCTATTTTACTCCAGAAGTTATGCTGGATAACGAATCATGGAAAAGTTTAGGCAAGCCTGCTATTTTATGCCTTATTTTTGCAGCGCTGTATATTGCATTTAAAAAGGGAAAGCAATTGAAGGAAGAAAGCGATTTAACAGTATAACCTCATGGCAATAATTATAAACATTGATGTAATGCTGGCCAAACGCAAAATGTCGTTGACGGAGCTTTGCGAAAAGGTAGGGATTACCATGTCTAACCTATCCATTTTAAAAACGGGTAAGGCAAAAGCCATCCGTATAGAAACCTTGAATGCAGTTTGCAGGGCACTAAACTGCCAGCCTGGAGATATTCTGGAGTATACCGAAGAAAATTAAAGTAGCCTGATAAATATATAATCTGGCATATTTATCACATGCCAGATTATATTAAGAAACCAGTTCTAATATACCTTCATTTTCAATAATCATCATACCATGCCTGTCACTGCTGATACCTTCTGTAGCGCGATAGGTATAAGTTGGTATGCTACCTTTCATTTCTGTAGGCATGTAAGTGAACTTAACATTCTTGCTGCTCTGCCCTAATGCTTCTCCCACTTCCACAATATGGGTAGAGATGATGAAAAAACAATTGCTGTGCTCAGAAAATGCTGTTGATACTTCTAAGGTGGCATCATAAGCATCTTTTACGTTTGTCCCTTTAAACAACTCATCAACAATAACAATCAGATTTTTAGGCGAGCTCACTTCTTCGGCAATTTGCTTTACCCTAAGCACTTCTGCGTAAAAGTGACTGTAGCCCATATTTAAATCGTCTGGAACGTTAATAGAAGTATACATTCCATCTTTCACCGAAAACACCATGGACTTTGCCGGAACCGGAAAACCCATATGCGCCAAATAAATGGCCGTACCAAAAGATTTCATATAAGTGGATTTACCCGCCATGTTAGCCCCGGTTAAAAAGATCACATTATTGTTCTCGTCCAGACCAACAGAATTAGGCACCGCATTTTCCAGACAGGGATGAAATCCTTGTTCAATAATCAGCGCATGCTCTGATGCAGGTAAAGCTTTTGCATAACTAAACCCTTTCTTTCTGGAAACATCTGCTACGGCAATATTTACATCAATGCTATGCACAAACTGTAAAATAATCTCCATTTGTTCCCGTAAAACAGAACGCAACAAGAAATCGTATTGAACAGTACTAAAAAACCCAGGTTCAGCATTTAACTTTTTCAGCCCTTTCAATCGCTGATCTTCAAAAATTTGCACTACATTCTTAAGCTGAGGAGAAAAAGGACTTTCTGGATCCTCCTGTAGCAAGCCAGCCACAAATTCATGAACCTCATTAAGGACTTTCAAGGTGGTATTAAGCCCGGCCGCAACCAGCTCTTTTTCTTCTTTTAGGCCAAGTACCGAAAGTAACTTACGGCGCCCAGTCTGTACCGTTGCCATTAACAAATTAGAAGCCGAAGCACCAGTTAAATAGTTACCGGCAATTACCAACTGCTCCTGGTCAAAGGGAAACTCCAATGCTTTACCTTCAAAATATTTAAACGTAACACTGCGCTTGTCTATTTCTTTAACATCCGTTAGCGGCTGCTGAAACATCGCTTCCAATAATCGCTCTCCCCCAGCTGTTTTAGTTGAATTAAATAAACTCAACACAGAATTGTTCCGGTATTTACCCAAAAGGTTCAAATCATCCAGCGTCTGTTTATCCGTCACAAATTGTGCGGCCACCTTACTCCTTAATCCTTGCTCTTTAATCCTCTCTGCTCCCTGCCCGGCACGCAAGCTTTCCACAATCCCCTCATTGTTGATAATGATCATACCATGCCGGTCTTCCGTAATTCCTTGCTTAAGCTTATACGTATAAACAGGCTTAGTACCTTCCATTAAGGTTGGCAAATAGGTAAACTGGATATTGTTACATCTGCCTTTTAATTCTTCACCCGCTTCAATAATATGTGTAGAAATCACAAATATGCAATCCCGTTTCTTTGCAAAACCGGCTGTTAATGCCACTGTAGCTTCGTAAGCATCTTTTACATTAGTACCCCTAAACAATTCATCAAAAATCACAAAGATCTTTTTAGACAAGGCCAGCTGCTCTGCAACTTTTTTAACCCGCAATACCTCTGCATAGAAATGACTGTAGCCCATGCTTAAATTATCCGGCAAATTGATGGTCGTAAACAAGCCCTCCATAACTGGAAACTCCATACTGCTTGCAGCCACAGGAAAACCCATATGCGCCAGGAATACAGCGATGCCCAGCGATTTCATAAAAGTAGATTTCCCGGCCATGTTGGCACCGGTTAAAAAGATGAAATTGCTCTCTGGCGTAACCAATAGATCATTCCCTATTGCATTTTCCACCAAGGGATGGTATACACCTTCCAATTTCATCACTGTATCAGCAGAAGGCAACGCTTTCGGAAACACAAAATTATGTGTTTCGGCCACTGAAGCTATAGCAATATATACATCCAAATGATAGGCAAAATGCAACATCTTTTGCAGTAAGTCTTTCTTTTTAAAGCGCAGTACTTTATCATAAGCAGCAACAGTATCGTAGCTCAGTTTTTCTTTGGCAGCAGCCACAAGCAGCTGTTGCAGTTCTGCATCTGCCAGTACATTTCTTATAGCCGTTGCTTCAACCTGGTAAGGAATACTGGTTTCTCCATCGGTTAACTGATCCGTAAACTGTCCAAATGCATTTAGAAAATCAATTGCTGCAGCTACAGCTTTCTCAATCTGACGGTACTCTGTATCGGCACCAATCAGGCTGTTAAACTTTCTGCCTAGTTTATTGTCTTCATTACCCAGCTTAGTTCTTTCGTCAACATTACTCAGGTACTGTTCTATCAGATCAAACCATTCCCCCTTAAATGGAAAGGAAATCTTACTGTCCTGGAAAAACCGGATCAGCTGACTTCGCTGGTTAATTGCTCCGGCATCCGACAAAGGATACCGGAACATTTGCTCCAGAATTTCGGCGCCGCCACGTGTGCGACTACGGTTAAACAACCCGTATACAGAATCACGGCCTTTTTTATTAAATATATTCAGGTCGTCCAGCGTTTGCTTGTCAACGGAAAAACTCATAATGCGGTTGTTTATTTAACTAAGCCACTTTTCTCTGCGGCAAATTTGCTATCAATCAGTCCTATCATTTCCTTCAAGTGAATTCGTGTCACCTTATTTAAAGATGCATTTTTAAGTGCCTTTTTAAACAAATTCTTTTGTACAGTCAACTCATTTCTGATTAAGCCATTTAAATCCGTTACTGTAAAGCGGAAGGTGTTGTTTCCACCAACCTGGGTCATGTCATTGGCATAAAAACCTTGCACCAATAACCGGTACAAGTATAATTTTTGCATGTTACGCCTGTAGTAATCTACATTCTGACCAGCTATAACCTCTTTAAAAATCCCTTTATCCAGATCACTGAATAACTCATTAATGGTATATTTTTTTCCGTTGTCATTTTGCTCGTTACTCATCAACCTGCTCAAACGGGCACGGGTAATCACCGCATCAATACTATTTTGCTGCAAAGCATTTAGCTCATAACCAAAATTCACACCCAGTTTATTGGTGATGCTTTTATTGTTCAGCCAAACCGGGGTAGCAAACAATTGGTCATTTAAAAATTTTACTGCACTTTTTTGCTTTAAATAAGGTGTAGTCTGCTCCGTCAATCCTGCTTCTCCATTTACCCTAAAAGTATGATAAGAACCCGCAATATTTTTGGTTACGTGGCCCAAATACAAGGTAAACTGGTCCCAAACGCCTTCATAAGCTTTAAACAACTTCTCTTGCCCCTCGCCCGGAGTGCTTACCCAGTTTTCAATCTGCGGAACAATCCTTTTTAAATTTTTAATTCCGTAAGTACCCGCAGTCATTGCGTTATCTCCTAAATCTTCATTTTGCGACCTTGGATCATTGGGTTCTGCCTCGCTACCAAACCACAAACGACGGTTCTTTTTCAAAGAATCTGTAACTACGTTAACCAGCATTTTAGATTCCGCTTCTGCAGTACTGTATTCAGGATACCATGTATATCCCCATTTAATGGCCCATTTATCATAATCACCAATTCTTGGATATATTCCCTTTTCGCTAATGTGATCTTCCGGCTGTGCCACGTAGTTAAATCTTGCATAATCCATAATAGAAGGAGTATGACCACTTGCTTCAACCCAAGCCTTATCCCGCAGCTTTTCAACAGGAACGGTAGAACTTGAACCAAAGTTATGCAATAAGCCTAACGTATGCCCCACTTCATGAGATGATACAAAGCGAATCAAATCACCCATTAATTGATCATCAAACTCCTGTTTTCTGGCCCTTGGGTCAACAGCTCCAGCTTGAATCATGTACCATCTATGTAATAATGACATCACATTGTGATACCAATAAATGTGGCTCTCAATAATCTCACCACTTCGTGGATCAGCAATGCTTGGACCCATGGCATTCGCTACCGCAGACGGAAGGTAAACAATAGCCGAATGATTGGCATCGTCTATGCTCCAGGTACTGTCCTGTTCCTTCGTTGGTGCTTCTTTAGCAATAACTGCATTTTTAAAGCCAGCACTTTCAAATGCCTTTTGCCAGTCATTTACACCTGCAATTAAATAAGGCACCCATTTTTTAGGGGTTACCGGATCTATATAAAAAACAATTTGTTTCGCCGGCTCTACCAACTCTCCTCTTTTATATCGCTCTACATCTTCTGGTTTAGGCTCCAGTTTCCACCTTTTAACATAGGTTGTGGTCTCCACACCCTGAGGATCAGCAGCAAAATCTTTAAATGAAGTAGAAAAGTAACCTACCCTAGGATCTTGCAACCGGGCTTTCATAGGTTTCAAATCCAACAATACCATTGAAGCATTAAGTTCTACAGTATATACAGAACCTGTTGGATTAAGACCTGCGGCATACGTTTTAACTGCCCTGATTTCTACATTTTTTGGGTAAGTGTGAATATAATCTATATAGCTCCGATCTGCCATCTGTCCGCCCATACCCGCTTTTGTTTTAAAAGCAGCTTTTTGAAAATACAGGATGTCATTATCACTATTTAAAAAATCAGTTACTTCTACAACTACGGCAGAAGAATCTTTAGGCATAGTTAAAATCGGAAACGATGCTGCAATGGCCGTTACATTGTTTTTTGCCACAGCGGCAAATAAAGTCATGGAGCTATCTTTTGCATATTCAGAATACGACATCCTTCTTAAAAACAATTTATTGTCCGGACCTTTTGCAAAACTGTATACAGTTTCTCCAATCTGGTCGCCGGCATATCCTGAATTGCCATTGCGCATATCTGCTGATGCTTTGGCAATGCGGCTTACCACCAGGATTTCCCTGCCTAAAATTACATTGGGCACTTCAAAAAAGTACTTGTTGTCTTTTTTATGGACAGTGAAGAAACCCTTCTGACTGATGGTGTTTTTAGTGATGATTTCTCCATAAGGTTTCAAGGCTTTAGCCTTCTTTAAGCTGTCTGCTGTCTTCTTTAGCGGATCAACAATAACAACCTTCTGTATCGGTGCAGGCTTTTTATGAAACAAAGCGCAGCCTGAAACAAAAGTTGCCATGCCTAGCGCAGTGTACAATATAACTGAATTCTGTTTAAACATTTCTAAATATTGAGTTTGTGTGTTTACTATTTACCTGCCCCGTCTTCTGATCCAAATAATCAGGCTAACAGCAATTAATATGGCCGGCAATCCCCATTTAAAGAACAGGCTAAACCATGCCCAACCCTTTTCGCCAATACTCAATGAACCATCTGGTGGTACGTCACGCGTCATGTCAATTGGCACTTCGCCATCAGATAACCAGTAAAATGAAGTTACAATTAAGGTAAAGTTTGCGGCATCCAATCCATTTCTTTGCATCCCCAGTTCGCCGTTACTTAACCAGTCTGCATCTCCCGTTACAATAACTTTCTGCTCCCTATTGTTAATTTTACGAGATAAGGCCAATACCGTTGGATACGATTGTGCTACTTCTCCTTTAGCAGGATTTAACTTTACACTGTCATCTACAAAATTGGTCGTTTCCAGCTCGTTCCAACTGCCTGTAGAATCTGTACGGAACAATGTTTTCACCTCAAAGCCCTTGTCTTTGGTATAACTTAAAGCGCCTGCAGCCGGCATAGTGAGCACGCTTTCCATTTTGCGCATGTCTTTAAGGTATGGAGAAAAATCAATTGCCTCCTGTGTAGGCCTCATGATCATGAGGTCCGACTGAAATTTAACGCTTGGTTTAACCAGTCTGCCAGGCAAAAACTGTACGCCCAATTCTTTGGCAATTTCGTTCATTTGTGCTTGTCGCCCTGGTTCCCCTGCAATAATCAGGTTTCCGCCACGGGCAATGTAAGCATTCAGGTTTCCCTGTTCTACTGCTGTGTAGGCCAGCTTCGGCTCCGCAATTACCATAATACGTATAGAATCAGGAACAGGCTGCGCCAAAGTAAGCTCTGTAAAGTCAAAGCCCTGGTTAATTAATGAATAACGGAATGTCTTTTCACGGGCAATCATATTGTAACCACGGTCTTGCTCAGCATTGCTACCACGTTCGCCATGTCCGTTTACAAAAGCAATTACAGGCAATTTCATCACCAAACGTTTAATGGCAGCCGTAATTTCCCGCTCTGAAGGCAAACGGCGCATGTCGTCAAATAAACGCAGGAATGTTTTTTTACCATTATCAAGTTCCAGTACCCTTACAAAACGGTAGTTCTCTGGTTCAAGGTTAACCTCCTTGCTAATGGCGCTGTAAGGGACAATGTCAAATTTCCATTTGTTCAGCTTTATCATCGTATCCAGACGCTTTTTATCATCCAGTTTAGGATACATACGCTCCAGCATCGGATTTTCTGAATGGTGCGAATAGTAGGTATAATCCAGTTTAATATCCGGTTTAAACCTAATGTACTGCTTAAAGTTGTCTACATCTGATTTATACTGCGCAGGTAAAGCAGTATAAGCTGTAGGATCAAGCATATTGGTATAGGTATGGATGCTTAGGCCGGTATTTAATTTGGCCATTACTTCCTGGCTGCTTTTGGTTAGTGTATTCTGCTTGGTGCGTGTAGCATCATAATAAACTTTCATTACTGGTTTAGCACTAAAATAGCCCAGCAACATGGCAATGCAAAATACTGCGGTATACTTACCAATGGTAACCATTTTAGAAGTCTTTACCCTTCCAGACTGTAATTTGATGATGGTAAAGCCAAGAAACAAACCAACAACAATGATAAAGTACAATACATCTTCACTGGTAATCATTCCTGCAATAAAAGTACTGCTACGCCCGGTAATGGCCATCCAATAAGTAATGTCACGTACAAACCCAATTTCTTGTCCTACTTCTTTTACATAACCCAGCAATGCAAAAATGGTAACTGTACCAATGGCAGCCACTACATTATAGGAAGTAAGTGAAGACATGAAAAGGCCAATGGCCGCATAAGCACAGGTAAGCAGGTATAAACCCAATAATCCCGTAAGCAGGTATGGAATATCTACCATATTAATGGTAAACATGGCGAACCCTGCAAATATGGAAAGTATGGCTGTAAGCACAGCAGCAAATACCATTAGGGAAACATATTTACCCAAAATAATTTGCGAATTGGTAATTGGCGAGGAATACAGCAGTTTAATGGATCCGCTGCCCAATTCCCTGCTCATGATGCTCATGGTGAGCAATGGAATATATAGATAAAGGTAGGCTTGCACTTTGGTAAAGACGCCCATCCAGCCACCAAAAGTATTGATGGTCATGTCACGTCCGGGAATTTTCATTACGCCTAACCTAACTGCCCCGTCAAATGCATCTGTAAAATTCATTCCTACCTGAAAGGTAAAAATAACCAGAATTAACCAGGCCACGGGCGAATAAAACATCACCTGAAGTTCGGTTCTTGCAATTTTTAATATTGTTTTCATTTTCTATAGCTTAACCTGCCTGGTTATTTTAATTTCTTTTTTGTGAGTTCGGCAAATACAGTCTCCAGGGAATTTTTCTCCAGGGACACTTCTACCAATCGCCAGTTTTTTTGTACACTGGTTACGACTAAACGTTCTATCAGATCCTGGGCATCAGAAAAACGCACACGGTAGCGAGCGCTACCCAATTCTTCTACTCCTACCACTCCTGGCACAGCCATGAGTTCGGCTACAGGAGGCGCAGCCATTAAGGAAATGACCAGGGTATTGGGCACAATATAATTGTCAAATTCGTCCAGCGAGCCTGAGAAAATCATACTGCCTTCGTTAATCATCCAGATGTGATCGCAAAGGGCTTGCACTTCCTGCAGGATATGCGTGGACAACACTACCGTACGTTCTTCTGCAATTTCTTTGATCAATCCTCTTACTTCAAGAATTTGGTTGGGGTCTAATCCGTTAGTTGGTTCATCCAATACTACGAAATCAGGTTTGTGGATAATGGCTTGCGCTATACCTACACGCTGCTGGTAACCTCCGGAAAGGTTGCGGATTAAGCGACGGCTAAAATGTGCGATGCCACATTTATCCATAACCTCTGCTACGGCAGCTTTTACTTTTGAAGAATCCATCAGGCGGATACTGGCGGCATGGATCAAAAATTCTGTAACTGTTAAATCATTTTGCAAAGGTGGCTGCTGTGGCAAAAAGCCGATGTTCATCTTCGCTTTTTCCGGGTGTTCGCCCATATTAATGCCTTTGATAAAGATCTCGCCATGGGTTTGTTTAATTACCCCACACATGATGTTCATGATAGTGGACTTGCCGGCGCCGTTAGCGCCGAGCAGTCCATATATCCCATTTTTTGTCAGGTCAAAGTTGATGTCTTTTACTGCCCATTGTACACTGTAACGATGGGAAAGACCTTTAACACTTACTATAGGTTCGTTCATATTTTGTTGTTTAACAAATAAAATTTGTTGTGCTACTATCTAGGGTTTTGTGTGATTTCAGGGTTTTGTGTAATGTATTTATCTGCAATTGGATAAACATATCTATTACTTCCTGGTGCAAGCGTATAAGTTACGCCTTTAAATTCCCGTGTAATTGTTGGCACAAATCCGGCATCTTTACTCAACCTCCTTTGATCAAACCAACGGAAACCACGGCCTAAAAACTCTCTTTTACGTTCGTCAATAACTAAATGTAATGCAGCATTAGAATTTGCAGCAGTTAAATCAACATAGGGAACCGCATTGTTATAACGCTTTTTTCGGAATGCATTTAGAATATCTAAAGCTGTTGATGTATTACCAGCCCGTGCTTCACATTCTGCCTTGATCAATGTTACTTCTGGCACACTTGGACCAACAAAAGTACCATCATTGTTTATCTTGGCTCTGGTATAGGCACGGCTAACCACAAAGGTAGTTGCCACTACCGATGCACCTGGAGCAGTAAAAAGCGTATACCTGATATCGTTTATTTTATCATACATGCTTTCTGCATCTGGGCTTATAGGAAATGCATTTACAAATAGATTACCTCTTTTGATCAACAATTCTTCTGGATTAGCCACCCTGGCTGGAAGTATAACCACAGGAACGTTTGTTGATTTATAAATATTCAAATCTAGCAAAGTGTTTTTTAAGCCCAGTGATAGGTCGGCGTACCTTTCTGCCTCTGTAAATTCTCTGGTATTTAAAAACACCTTGGCTAGGATTGCATACGCAGAAGCTTTGGAAGGATTAGAATTAAAATCCGGAAGATCTGGTAATCCGGGTAACGCAGCTGTTAAATCTGCCTTGACCTGGTCATAAACTTTTTGTACGCTGGCCCTTGTTAAATCTGTTGTAAATTTAGGTTGCAATACTAAGGGTACGCCAGGATCAATGGAGGCCGTGGTAGCATCGTATTGTTTACCATATAAGTTTACCAGTGTAAAATAAGCAAACGCCCGATGCACTAAAGCTGAAGACAAAGCGGCTTGTTTTTCCTGTTCTGTACCAGAGCTGCTCATTACACCATTTACAACAGTATTGTAAATAAATATGCCTTTGTAAATATTTGACCAATCTGTATCGTCCTCTAAAGCGCCATAATACTTTTCTGACCAGGTAACGACATTACTTTGGGTTGTGTTTAAACTGTTTTGCCACCTAATTTCATCCGACCCGATATCGTCACCCGAATATACAGGATAATAATAAGCGATATCAACTTGAGTAGAATAATAAAGCAATTGCTGGTAATCAGCTGCCGTACTTAAGATTTTAGTTTGTTCAGGTGGAATTTCTACATATTTACGACAAGCTGAAGTGCCTGTTAAAAGTCCACCTAAGAGTAGTGCATATATTAATTTCTTCATTTTTTTTAGATTTAAAGTGATATACTTACATTCAGCACATAATTGCGGGTTGGCGGAAGGTTAACAAATGTTTCTGTCATTTGATATTCCGGATCAATCCCTTCTTTATTGGCCACCCAAAGTGAACCAAGATTACTTACCGTAGCACCTATATTAATACCCTTGATAAACGGTGTTTTTGTTAACAAATATTGAGGCACACTATAGGTAAGTGAAACTTGCTGTAAACGAATGTTACCTGCATCCCGTACATTAATATCTGAATTTTGATACCAGCTTACGCTATTAAAAGATGTGCCTGTCAATCCTGGAACATCGGTAATGGCCTCATCTCCTGCTTTCTTCCATCTGTTTATCAATGCCTGACTGGTCGCTAGCAATCCCTGAGAACCTGAATTATTTGGATAGTTGCTGGAATTGATATTTTTGATCAGGAATTTGTGCCCTAAATTGTAAGTAGCACGTGCAGATAAAGTGATGTTTTTATATTTTACTGCATTTAAGAACCCACCAAAATAAGGCGCAGTAGTTCTGCCTGCATATACTCGGTCTTCAGCTTTTATAGTTGGAAACCCTGAGGAGTTAAGAATTGCACCGCTTGCGGTAAAAATTTGCGACTGTCCTGTGTTGCTTAATCCTGCCCAACGATATACAAATATATTATCTACAGGATAGTCCGTAGTCAGTACATTACCAATGCTCGCTGCCGAAGGCTGGAAACGTGCATCTGTAAGTTTATTGGTATTGTAAGCAAAATTAAAGACAGCGTTCCAATTCCAGTCTTTACTTCTTATGATGTCACCTGATAAACCAAAGTCCACTCCATGACCAGCCAAAGTACCAGCATTAATTTGTAAACTAGTAAAACCGTAGGCTGCGTTGAGCGGTAAATTCATCAATACATCTGTTGTTCTTTTACTGTACGCATCAAAGGTTAAATTTAACCTGCCAGCTAAGAAACTCGCATCTATACCTCCGTTGGTAATTTTAGTAGTTTCCCAGCCAATATCCTGATTTGCAGGAGTACTGATGGTAGCATAAGGCAGTTGTGTATAACTGTCTACAGCCCCTGTACTAATTCTCGTGTAATTATTTGACGTTTGCGGAGGATTTCCAGCTGTACCTACTGAACCCCTAAAGCTAAGCGCATTGATCCAGTTCACATTCTCCAGGAAGTTTTCCTTTTTAATGTCCCAGCGTAAACCAGTGGACCATAACGGTCTTGCCCTGTCTCTTCTGTCTACACCTATAATATTAAGGTCGTCAAACCTTGCGCTACCTGATATATAATACTTATTCTTATAACTGTAAGACCCTACAGTATAGTAAGATAAATTTCGTTGTCTGGCTTTATATACAGTTGAAGGTGTATTTAAACGACCGCTAACACCAGTTATTGTCGAGTAAAAAATTGTAGGGGTAACATTTGTAGAGCTAGAAAGATCTTCGTTATAACCATATAAGGTCTGTTCTGAGCCCGTAGCCTTAGTTTGCCGAATCTCTGTACCGGCAACCATCTCAAAATGGTGGTCTGTGCCAAAATCTTTTTTCACATCCAACTGCCCACGCAATGCATACTCATCAGCGGTAAGTTTGCTGCTTTTATAGACACCTCCTTTTGGTACGGCAATTAACCTCAAATAACTAGTATTTGTTAAATTGGCTGTATTATATGAGTTGTTGTACAGGTCCCGTGTCAAATAACTGTTTTGGTTTTGATTATTTACCTGATCTTGTATGTTTTTCTGTATCTGTCCTGATACTGTTGCACTTAACCAACTCGTAATTTGACCTTTTAGGGAAGTATTAATCCTGATGCTATTTTTTGATGTAATGGTATTGTTGTAGTTTAGCTCATCTATGGCATTGTATGTCCAGGGCATAAGCTTGTTCACCCTGGTCAAACTGTCGGAAACTCTGGTGGTAAAGGTAACGCCTTTGTAAATATTGTTACCATTCGCATCTTTTAACAGTTCATAAGGGGCTAATCCGTAAGACCCAACACTTAGCGCTTGCAAAGCAGCGGGATTTACTTGTGCAGAAGAATACGTATAATTCAATCCCGTATTTAACGTAATCCGCTTTTTAAGAAAATCATTGGTTAAATTAGAGGTAACGGAATAAGTTTCTCCGCTATTGCTTTTATAAATCGGCTGATCTTTGGTATAATTACCAGAAACATAATAAGAACTGTTATCTGCTCCTCCGGAGAAAGACAAATTGTACTGTTGCGTAACTGCTCTTTGCAGCATGTAATCTTTTAGCTGATCTCTACCAGACCTGTTTCTTAGTATACTTAAAGCAGAATCTCGCCTGGCTATATTCCTTGTAGTCGGACTTCTTTTTGCCAATAACATCCATTCTTGTGCTTCGCTTACAGGCGCCGCTTTAAAGCCATTTAAAGGTGATGAGTTATAAGCGATTACCGGATCTGTAATAAAACCTTTATCTACCAATTCCTGTTCCAGGTCTATATAATCAGAACTGTTCATTGAGGTAAGGTTTTTAAAATTACCCACTCCTGATGTGCTTAATGTAGTACTAAAGTTAATACTAGAAGTCCCCTTCTTTCCACGCTTGGTGGTAATTACAATTACACCACTTGCAGCTCTTGCTCCCCATATTGCAGATGCAGCTGCATCACGCAAGAAAGTTATTGACTCAATGTCATTTGGGTTGTAAACTCCCAGGACAGCATTCCCAGATGTTGAAGTAATTGTTGGACTGTTTACATTTCCATTGATCGCTCCTGAAGTGACGGTATTTAAATCCTGATTAATAGCTGGAAAACCATCAATGACAATTAGTGGGGGATATTTTAATGAATAAGTGGAAGTACCCCTGATCTCAATTTTATTGTTACGGATATCAAAACGTACACCAGGTACTTTTCCTTCCAAACGCTCCATCAAATTTACGCTTGGTGTGCTTTCTATATCTTTAGCAGTTAATATACCAAAAGATCCTGTCGCACTTTTTTTATCCATTGTTTGATATCCCGTAGAAACAACTACATTTTCCAACTCTTGTGTTGCCAAGCTCAGGCTAACCACCATATTCTCAGAAGCGCCCATTTCTCTTGTAGTATAACCTACACTTGAAAACACCAACACTGCATTATCAGGCAATCCATTAAAGATAAACGTTCCACGTTCATCAGAAATCACCGTACGTGTTGATCCTTTTAAAGTAACCGATACCTTAGCTATTGGCAAGTTGGTTTCCGCATCTAGTATTTTACCATTAATATTCACTGAATTAAAATAGTCTGCAATGCGGTCTAAAAACTGCTTATCCTTTCTTTTCACCACTACCGTCTGGTTCACGATGGTATAAGTTAAAGATTGTGGATATAAAGTTTTGTTCAATACCTCTTCCAATGTAGCATTGTTAAAGGAAGCATTAAATTTCAACTGGTCGTTTACTTTATCTTCCTGCCAAAAAACATTGTAACCAGTCTGCTTCCTGATTTCGGTGAACAGCTGTTTTAATGTAGCATTTTTTTGTGTAAAACTTACATTTTGTGCCAGGCCAGCGGCGCTTACCTGCATCAAAAAGGTGGTCATTATTAGTATCGTTAATTTCATAACACGTACTATAGGTTGATTCATTCGGGTACCATACCCAAATCGGATTAGATCCTTAAATTTCATTACATTTGTAGTTTAGTGGTTAACTGTCGTGTGAATACGTCTCATTGAACACTGAATTTGTTGCCGGGGAATGTTTGCCGCATTCTCCGGTTTTTATGCTCAGTATCCTTAGTTTAGGTAAGGTTATTGCATCGCGGTAATCCTCCTTCCTTCCATCTTAAAGTGAACTGAGCCTGTTGATTCTAATACTTCCAATAACTGGGAGATATTTTTAAAACGGGAAATTGCGCCCTTAAATGTCTGTCTTTTTACTGCTTCATTTTCAAAAGCAACCTCTACATCGTACCAGCGTGATACCTGCTTCATAATGCTTTCTAAATCCTGTCCACTAAACATGAATAAGCCATTTTTCCAGGCCAGGGTTTCGTCCATATCTGCTATGGTTACGTTTATAGACGTCTGGTTTAAAATTGATTGTTGGCCGGGCTTTAAAATTAGATCTCTCAATTGTACCTCAGAACGTGTATCATTAAGGTATCCAACTTTTACACTTCCTTCCAACAAGGTTGTTTTCGTGTTAGCTTCATCCGCATATCCTTTTATATTAAAATGGGTACCCAATACTTCTACCCTTTGCTGTGCTGTTTTCACAATAAAAGGTAAACGTTTAGAATGAGCTGCCTCATAAACCTTCTCAATTTCAAAGTAAGCTTCTCCATTCAAAACAACCACGCGTTCCGCTTTACTAAAATGTACAGGAAAGGTTAATGAGGTAGATGCGTTTAGCCAAACTGAAGAGCCATCTGGCAAGTTAATTTGATATTGTCCGCCACGAGGAGTGGTAATTGTATTAAATTCATTTTCTCCCTTTACATCTTTAACAGTATAAATGCCATTTGCCGCAAGCTCAACCTTTTTACCATTCGCCAGGGTTAAAATTGCCTTGTTGCCACCTGGAGTAATATCCTGTGTGGCAAAGCGTACCGAAGCAGGTGCAAGAGTGGTATTGTTATATAAATAAAGTCCCAGTCCAACAATGATCAAGATTGCTGCCGCTGCTGCATAACGGTACCAAGGTTTTAAAGTAACTTTAGCGGCATTAGGTTTAAATGCTTTACGCTCAATAATATTTTTATAGAAATTGTCTGCCTCCGCTTTTGTATAGCTCAGATCAGCCTGGGTATTTTTCCAGACCTCGTCCATTGCAGCATATATCCCTTGCTCTACATCGTTTTCATTTCCGCTTAAATTGAAATAGCTAATCAACTCGCTGTACTCTTCCCTGCTGATGTTTCCATCTGCAAACTTTTGTACCAAAACGGCAATGTGTGCTTTATTTATCATGTCTATTAATATTCCCTTTATATTGGGTTTATATTAGCATTACACGGCAAAATAGAATTAGGACTAGTCTAACTGAAAATAAATCTTACTTTTTCATAAACGTAGCCGCCACCATCAAAAAACAGACCACATCAGACTGGTTAAAATGAACTTTTAATGTTTTTAAAGCTGCTACAAGATGGTTTTTGACGGTATTTCTCGAAATATTTAATTTTTCAGCAATTTCATCATAATTCAAACCCTCAAAACGACTCATTCTAAAAATTAATTGCTGTTGCGGAGGTAAATTCACCAAAGCCGCCTCCGTAAACCGCTGCAAATCTCCCAACAATATGGATTCTTCAGTATCGTTACTTACTTTCTCCATTTCCAGCCATAAATTATCAATGGCCTTTTGTGAAGTTGCAATTTGCCGAAGCGCATTTAAAGCCAGTCTTCTGGTAATGGTATATAAATAAGGGGCAATAGGAAATTCTTCATTGATGCGATCACGGTTGATCCAAACGTTCATAAAGGTATCGTCTACCACCTCTTCCGCCAGCTCTTTATTTTTAAGCAGCTTAAAACTGAAGGCATAGAGTCTCCTGAAATGCTGATCAAAGATTTCACGAAAAGCAGATTCATTACCCGCTTTTAAGGCAAGGATGATATCTTTATCATTCCACCCAGTTGCCATCTTCCCTAATCAGGTCTATCAAATCGTCTAGTGCATTTGCAGAGCTAACATTCTTTTTCACCACCTCCTTACCACGGTAAAGCGTAATTCGGTCTGGGCCCGCACCTACATAGCCATAGTCTGCATCTGCCATTTCTCCGGGACCATTAACTATACAGCCCATAATGCCGATTTTAATACCTTTTAAATGATCAGTCCTTGATCTAATTAGCTGGGTGGTTTCCTGTAAATCAAATAGTGTCCTACCACAACTTGGGCAAGAAATATATTCAGCTTTAGAAATTCTGGTCCTGGTAGCTTGTAAAATGATAAAACTAACGGCATTAACCGTAGCTAATTCCACTTCAATCGGGGCATTTATCCATACCCCATCACCAAAACCATCCGTAAGCAAGGCGCCCAGATCTGTTGCTGCAAATAAGGTCATGTCATCCGCATTTACACCAGTATAAGTTCTCCTGATGATTACGGGCAATACAATCCCTTGTTCAAGTAAGCTTATAAAAAATGAGCGCTGTGCTGCCATACCATGTTCGGCAGAAGTTTCCAGCACCAAAACTACCGTCTCGTCCAACTGCTTAATTGCTGCAAGATCGTAATCATCTGCATTTACAAGCACGAGGTTTAAGAAAGGATCTTTTACAGCATTGCCAGCATAGGTTTCAAGTATAGACAATGGATGGCAATTGCTTTTATCCCTTAATCCAAGCCAGGTATCATAATTATAAATTTGGCGTAAGTTCCCCGGAAAAGAAAAAGAAGGCAAGGCATCACCCAAATAAACCAAATCACAGGCTTGGTCGGCCATGTTATATTTATCCAGACCTGCATTATAATTATAACCAACTTCAGTTAAAAAGTACGGATCCTTTAAGTTTTTTGAAGAAACATCTAACATTACCACAGGATGATGATGCCCCCCAATATGCTGTACAGGCTGGGTTAACCTCCTATTATACACATAAGGATTATACGGGAGTACAGCAATACGCTCGTTCTCTATCGCCTCAGTTGCAGGCCTTACATAACGATCCGCCAGTGCTTTTGCCACTGGTGCCTCAAATTCAGGATCTTCAGTTAAGGACACCCTGATAGTATCACCAAGACCATCTTCCAGCAAAGTACCAATTCCAACAGCAGATTTTATCCGGCCATCGTCGCCATCTCCTGCTTCTGTAACACCAAGGTGCAAAGGATAATTCATCCCTTCCTTAACCATAGTCTCCACAAGCAAACGGTAAGCCTGAACCATTATCTGGGTATTACTTGCCTTCATAGAAATGACAAGATTGTAGAAGTTCAGGTCCTCGCACATGCGGATAAATTCCATAGCAGATTCTACCATTCCCCGGGGCGTATCACCATACTGGCTCATGATCCTGTCAGACAAAGATCCATGATTGGTACCTATACGCATGGCCGTACCATATTCTTTACAGATCTTTACCAGCGGGCTAAACTTTTTATATATGCGTTCCAACTCGGCCTGGTAAGCCAGATGGGTGTATTCTATATTCTCAAATCTTTTTTTATCGGCATAGTTACCAGGATTAACACGTACCTTTTCAACAATGCGTGCCGCAGCTTCGGCTGCGTTAGGCGTAAAATGAATGTCGGCAACCAAGGGAACGTTATAACCACGATAACGAAGTTCTTTTTTAATATTCGCCAGGTTTTCAGCCTCCTTCATACTAGGAGCGGTAATGCGTACATATTCGCACCCCGACTCAACCATCCTTATCGTTTGTTCTACAGTACCAATGGTATTCATCGTATCTGTAGTGGTCATAGATTGTATGCGAATTGGGTTTAAACCACCCATGGGGATATCGCCAATGTTCACTTCCCGGGTTAAAAACCTGGAATATTGATTTAAACTATTGCAATAACCTCCGTTTAATGCTACTATCTTCTTAACCGGTACTTCTTCCATAATTAGATGAATCTATACGGCAAAGATAAAGATTAAGTTTAATACCTTTTCACTTCAAAATTACTCAGGCCACCGTCAAGGTTAATAAAAATCTTTTTATCCGCACTGGCGTAATTTGGTGTTTCGTACGTCCCGTCATCCAGTTTGGTAAAACCATTAAAATCTTTGGCAGAAAGGCCCGTTTTAGTTAGTATCCGGCATCCGCTGTCTTCCGGAATACGGATTTTTACATCTGCCACACCTGTTTTAACAGATACATCTACCACTGGCAATAAATCGCCTAATTTAATGTCCATCGCTGCTGCGCCCCCATTAAACTTGAAATTGCGCACCTTGTAGTCAGACAAATCAAAGTTTACTTCACCAGCCCCCATGTTCATTACAATTTCCCAAAGTGGTTGGGTATTCAGCTTAAAATCAACATCATTTCCCCCGTCGCCAATGTTCCATTTCCCCTTGCGTTCCTGAGTTTTAAACGTCAGGGTCTGCAGGCTGTCATTGATTTCACTCTTTAAAGAAAAAGAACCCCGCCTTTTTCTTACATCAGCAAACAACAAACTATCCGTCTCTCCACTTAACCCAAATGAAGTTCCGCCACCAGAAATGTTCAGGAGCACACTTTTAACGCCCGCAGCTTGCTCCGGATGGTAAAGTTCAAAAAAGCTCATGTGCTTTTCATCGTCAGTTGAATAGCCTTCAATCTCTTCCTTTATTTCATCGCTGATACCTCGTGTATGACTTGCCGGCTGTTGCCCTTTAAAAAAAAGGAAACTCAGCATAACCACCAGTACACCGATGGAAATAAATGCACCAGTCTGTGAGCGCTGCCGGCTAAAAAGGATGTTTAAGCCTGTAATGATTAAAAATACCGGCCAAAACCGCCAAACGTTACCCCAATAAAAATCAATTACCCCAAAGTTTTCCAATAACAGCACGCCACCAATAAACAGCAATATAATGCCCCAAATTACCCTATTCAGTTTCATCTCGTTATTTTTAATTAAGGATTATCATTTGATGATTTAGCATCACCGGCATCATTTTGCCTAAAATTATGATCTTGCTGATTTTTCCAATCTTCCCAATTATTCTTTCTTTTAGATTTCAGGATAAAGCTAATTCCGATGGCTACGAAAACCAATGGCCATAATTTACTCAGGCTAAACCAGAAAGGAATGATATTAAACTCATTGAGCAAAAAGTAAACCCCAATAACCAGAAGAAACAAGCCCCCAACCGTACGACCGGTTTCCGTATCTTTAGGAAAGGGCTTGAGCGGGTCCTCAGGCTTCCCGGCTGTAAATTTCTCTTTGCCAAATGTTGCCGAACTCCAGTTTGGAGTCGCTTTTTCAGCAGCATCCTCTACTGTATACGTTTTCGGATCAGCAAAATCACCCATAGGCTGTACCGGGTCTTTAAAGAAATCACCAAATTTCGAAAACCTTGCCGCAGGATCATTATTCACGGGCACTATAATCCACATGATTAAATAAACAAGCGCACCCGTACCAAATAAGAAAATAGTGGATAACACAAAGAGCAAGCGGATTATCGTTACATCCACCTCCATATATTCTCCAATTCCTGATGAAACGCCGGCAATTATTTTGTCGTGTACATTTCTTAACAATCTTCTATCCATATCTTTGTTCCCCTTATAGCGTCCATTCAGACTCAAATTCCATATTAAGACATTTCAAAGCATATTTAGTTACAAAAAATGGCGATTTTTTAATTTGATAAGATAGACACTATTTGATTGACCAAGTCGGTCACATCCAGAAAATGCGGCATAGATAGGCAGCGTTTTTTCTTACCTGCGTCCGGCATGCGTATATACCAACTTAACCTTTGGCTTTAATCAACTTCGGGATTGCGTAAGGGTTGAGAAACCTAAATGCCTTTCAACCTTGAAGTTGATCTGAACGTGACTCGGACGTGATTGCTTGATGGTATATACGCATGCCGGACGCAGGCTGGTAACATGGATTATCATATTCCAAATAATAGTCGAGCCCTATTCCTTTACCTACTGTTAATGCTTTGTAAATATTACTCTGGTACCTTGCGGCAACAAATAAAATTTACGATGCAAGTAGCAATAAGTCAAAAGCACCTGAAATTGATCCTTTTTGTTCTCCTGGTTTTTAAAGCAATAACCTGCC
This sequence comes from Pedobacter sp. MC2016-14, assembly GCF_020991475.1. Lineage (NCBI taxonomy): Bacteria > Pseudomonadati > Bacteroidota > Sphingobacteriia > Sphingobacteriales > Sphingobacteriaceae > Pedobacter > Pedobacter sp. MC2016-14. The sequence continues at coordinate 2,141,730 of NZ_JAJMPA010000001.1, read as the reverse complement.
ATTCTCAAACCAGCTTCCTTTCTCAAGGCTTCGCACACAACGATTATTGGCACCAACGGCCTTTGTATGATGCACTGGAAAATGGATACGCACACATTGAGGCCGACATTTACCTGAGAGACGGAGAACTTATTGTAGCGCACCTTCTACCCCGTTTTAAAAAAAGAAAAACACTGGAGCAGCTATACTTTAACCCGCTCATGCAAATCATTCAGGACAAAAACAACCGGCTCTCCGCTCCTGCTTCGCAACTCACCCTAATGATAGACATCAAATCTGATGCTAACAGTACCTATAAAGAACTGGAACTGCTGCTTTATAAATACAAATCAATCTTGTCTAGCTATGAAAATGGAGCAGTCATCAAAAGACAGGTTACTATCGTAATTACCGGTCATAAACCGTATGAATTGTTAAAATCGCAAACTTATCGTCTGGCTTTTATAGACGAGGACCTGATGGAAGTACGAGAAGAGCCGCAACCAGAAAATATCTTTCAGACATCCAGCTGTAAATATTCCAGCTTGATTAACTGGCAGGGAAAGGGCGAAATGCCGCTTTCCGAAAAAGAAAAACTATCCAGGTATGTGAGCATGGCCCATCAAAACGGCAAAAAAGTAAGGTTATGGGCATCACCGGAAAATAAATCGGTATGGTCTGCTTTGCTTTCCTGCGGGGTAGATTTGATCAATACAGACAAACTAACAGAACTCCGTAATTTTTTGCTGGCAAGAGAAAAGTCTTTTGTTAGAGAGGCCATATATGCCAGGGCAGAAGAAAGTAAATAAAGATAAAAGAAGAGGATAATGTTGAAAAAGAGAGTTAGGGTTGCATTTTTTGCAGAAATCCTGGTAGAAGATTCTGACGGTGCCTCCCGCACCATGTTCCAGCTCATCAAACGGATTGACCCGGCTGAGTTTGAATTTTTATTTATATGTGGTACCGGGCCCAACAGGATTTCTGGCTTTGAATGTTTAAAGATCCCTTCCATTACCCTCCCCGTCAATGCAAGTTACACCATGGCTTTGCCCGTTTTGATAAAAACAGAAATCAAAGAAAAACTAAATACTTTTTTGCCAGATGTAATACATATTGCTACGCCTTCACTACTCGGAAATTTTGCGATAAAATACGCAAATCGAAACTTCCTGCCTGTGCTCTCTATTTACCATACGCACTTTATATCCTATATTGATTATTATTTAAAACATACCCCTTTTTTAATTAACAAGGTAAAACAACTGGTGGCAGAAAGCCATAAGACTTTTTACAATCAGTGCGACACCATTTATATTCCTTCAGAAACCATTAAAGATGAACTTACTTTAATGGGCATTGAAGTTTCACGTATGAAATTATGGAAACGTGGTATGGATACTCAGCTGTTTTCACCAAAACACAGAAATCCTGAATTGTTAAGGCAACTTACAGGGAATGATGATCCAACAATTTTCTTTGCCAGCCGACTGGTATGGGAAAAGAACCTCGAAACCTTGTTTGCAGTATACAATATCTTGCAGGAGCAGAACATTAAAGTAAACTTTGTAATTGCAGGCGATGGCACGGCAAAAACAGCATGTGAAGCCAGTATGAAAAATGCGGTATTTGTCGGTAAGGTCGATCACAAAGCCCTGGCTGCTTTGTACGCCAGCGCTACAATTTTCCTTTTCCCTTCTATCTCCGAAACTTACGGAAATGTAGTGCTGGAAGCAATGGCATCGGGCTTACCCTGTATTATCGCTGATGGTGGTGGTTCCCGGGATTTTATCGAACAAGGCGTAAATGGTTTTAAATGTTCTCCCTATGATGCTGAGGATTTTACAGAGAAGATCCTTCTCTTATTGCAAAATCATCAACTTCGTGATCAATTCATAGCAAAAGGATTGCAGCAAAGTAAGGTGCTGAACTGGTCTGAACTTGCGATTAAATATTTTAGCGACTTAAAAGCCTTATCGGAAATACCGCAGCTGAAATTGGCATAACAATATGCATAAGGTACTTAAAATCGGTCTCGCCCTTTGCATTGTTTGTTCACTGTTTGTGTTTATCAGCGCTACCGACTTTGAAAAAGTAGCGAATTCGCTTGAAAAAATTGGTTATAAATTTGGGGCGTTATTGTTGATTACTTTGGTAGCCTATTACCTGGGCACACTGAGCTGGAAGTATTGTTTAGGAGAAAAATCTAATGCCGTATCCATATACAGGCTGTTCATGATCCGTCATGTCGGCGAAACCCTTGCGCTGGTTAACCCGGCAAGTATTGTGGGCGGCGACGCTTTTAAAGGCGTATTGCTTAAAGCAGATGAGCTGGATCAAAAAACGGTTATCGTATCTATCATTAGCTCCAGGATGGTGATGATCTTAACGCAGCTGCTGCTGTTTTTCTTTGTAGCCCTTATACTTTTTACCAATCAGAACACGCTAAGCATAATACCAGCAGCTGGCAATACCTATATTGTTTATTACGGAACCGCAGGCCTGTGCCTGTTTTTGGCGATAGCTTGGTTCTTCAGGTCATGGTTAAAGCAAAAACTTAAACCGTTCTTGTTAAAAGTGGCCGAAATAATTGAAGGATTAAAACACCATTTTAAATACCATAAATACAAATTGTTCTTGTCTTGTGTTTTTGCAACTTTACATTGGTTTTTTGGGGCACTGGAGTTTTATCTTATTTTAAAGTTTTTAAACATAGAGGTTACCGTCATACAAGCCTTATTGGTTGATATGGGGGTTATTTTTTTTAAAACAGCCGGTGCTTTTATCCCTGGGCAAATTGGAATTGAGGAATATGGCAATAAAATTATGCTCATGACCATTGGGATTCCCGGAACGGAAATATGGATTGTAGCTTCTATATTGCGCAGGACGAGGCAGCTGGTATGGATTGTCCTGGGCATAGCCATTTACTTTTTAGTATTTAAAAACAGGGAGCCAGCACTGTTAAACACTTCATCATGATCTTATTTGTAAGCCATAAATACCCTCCTGCTACGGGTGGGATGGAAAAGCAAAGTCTGGAACTAATCAATGGCATTCAAAAATATCTTCCTGTACACCTTCTTGTGTATGAGGGGGAAGGCAGCAGGATTAGGTTCTTTTTAAAATTACACCGCCGGATCAGGGAAATTTGCAAGGAACACCCTGAGATCTCCATTATTCACTTTAATGATGGCTTAATGGCTGCCTGTTCCCTCCTGCATAAAATACCCGGACATTTAAAAAGAACCGTTACTGTTCATGGTCTTGATGTAGTTTATCCTAATTTTATTTACCGGCGTCTTATTTTGCCTGTGTTTAACCGATTTGATTTGATATTTGCGGTAAGTCAGGCTACTGCACAGGCTTGTATTGAGCGGAATATTGCTGCTGAAAAAATTGTTGTAGTAAATAATGGGGTGGATACAGAGATCCGTCCTGCACTGGCCAGAGCAGAGGTTGAAAAGCTGGTACTTGAAAAATACCACACAGATCTTAAAAACCGCCGGATTCTGGTAGTTATGGGCCGACCGGTAAAGAGAAAGGGCTTCTCCTGGTTTATTAAAAATGTTTTACCTTCATTGGATGAGCAGTTTTTGCTCCTCGTAATAGGGCCTGTAAGTAAAAAAAGCACTGGCAGCAGGTTTTTTCAATATTTACCTGCTTTTGTAAAAACACCGGTAGAACTTTTTTTGGGAACACCATCTGATGAAAGCAAAATGGAAGCGCTTATTAAGCAGTCTTCCATGCACAATAACGTTGTACGCATGGGTAAACTGCCATTTGAGGAAATCTCAGCCATTCTAGGCATTGCTGATGCTTTTCTAATGCCCAATATTCCGGTAAGCGGCGATATGGAAGGCTTTGGCCTGGTATGCCTTGAAGCAGCTATGTGTGGCACTAAGGTATATGCTGCCGCTACAGGCGGAATAACCGATGCCATTAAAGATGGCAAAAATGGAATGCTCTTGCCTCCTGCGCACCGGGCATCCTGGATTTATGCCATTAATCATAAATTACAGCCCCGAAAAGCCAGTGCAGCAGATGCTACTGAAACGGTTAATTATACCATACAGCACTTTAGCTGGGAAAGAATGACTGGGGAATACCTGGCACATTTTTTAAAGTTGTTTCCATAAAAAAATCGGGTTGAACCCATTTCCAAATAAAGAAATAGCCGACAGCAAAAAGCATTTTTGAGTTATTCAGACATTTGTATAAAAATAGATAGATTTAAAACTTGTTAAGTTTTTAGGAATCCGGTGCCCTTAGCTCATCGTTGGCCAATGAATTTTTCCAGGGGTCTTCCTCATCGTTTCTAAAATAGTGACCTGTAAGGGGTGTTTTCGGGTTACTGCCCACATCTAAATCATCATTTAAATTATGACTCAGCCATCCCTTTTTGAGCGTATATTTCGCTACTTCGTAAAGTGCGATCCCTATTACTGCATTTTTAATAAATCCCATTGCCTTATCGTTTTGTAATTAACAAACCAGTTCCAAAAAGGTTTACTTTGATAAAATAGCAATTCACTAAAGGGTTGGATAGTTCTGAAAGCTAACTACAAACATAATATCAGGTTAACATTTAAATAATTTTCATCAGCTAGCTTTACAACTGAAAAATTCCGAGATTATGGCTATCCAATTGAATTTGTCAGAGCGATTCCTGTCGCAAAACACTGAAGGCGATGAAAGGACATTTAGTGCGCTATTTAAGCAACACTTTGACCACATACTAAATTTTGCAGACAATAGTGAGATGCCTGAATATTGCGCACCGCTAGCACAGGCCGCAGACTACAACCTCTCGTTGAAAGAAGCAGAAAAAACGAACAAATAGCCGCTTATTTTATATTGGCTAAGCGTTCTAATAAGCTTTCAATATGCACCGGTTTGGATAAATAATCGTTCATTCCTGAACGCAAACACTCTTCTCTGTCTTCCATCATTGCATTGGCTGTTAAGGCAATAATTACAGGCTGACTAAAATTACCCTTCCTGATACGCTGCGTAGCCTCCAAACCGTCCATTTGTGGCATCTGTATATCCATAAGTACCAAATCAAATGTATGCAGCTCCATTAACGACAATACTTCAAGCCCGTTAAAAGCAACCATAGGTTCGTAACCCAGTTTGTTTAAAATGCGTATGATCAGTTTCTGATTAATCAGGTTATCTTCAGCCAACAAAATACGCAACGGATATTGCGCGGAAAAATCCAGAGACAATAATTCCCGGTTATCGGTCTTTACTTCAACAGGAACAGCAATGGTACTTTTTTCTGCTTTAATGGTAAAAGTAAATACAGAACCAGCCCCAACTTTGCTGTTCACATAGATGATACCGCCAAGTAAATGTACCAATCGCTCACAAATCACCAATCCCAATCCCGTACCGCCATATTTACGGGTAGTAGAAGAGTCTACCTGAGAAAATGGCTGAAATAGTACCCGCAACTTATCCTTTGAAATACCAATGCCAGTATCTTCTATTTTAAATTCAAGCTCAAATAGCTGATCCGAAATATATTTACCTTGCTTAATGCTCAATGTAATTTTCCCTTTACTGGTAAACTTAATAGCATTGCCAATCAGGTTAATCAAAACCTGTTTAATGCGCATGCTATCGGCAAATAAACGTACAGGGATCCTTTCATCAAGTTCATAAGCCAGCTTTAAATTTGTTTTTGAAGCATGCTCAGCAAATATGCCCATTACCTCCTCTACACATCGTTTAAGTTCAAAATCATGAGGTTCTATCTCTAATTTGCCCGATTCTATTTTAGAAAAATCCAGAATATCATTGATCACGCTCAACAAAGTTTCTCCGCTGGTTTTCAAAATTTCTACATATTCTGACTGTTCGGGGTTCAATTTAGTTTCCCTAAGTAGAGAGGTCATACCCAAAACTCCGTTCATAGGCGTGCGGATTTCATGGCTCATGGTAGCCAGGAAAGTACTTTTAGCCTGGTTTGCTCTTTCTGCCCCTTCACGGGCATCATGCTCCTGCTCCCTTTGAAAACGAAGCTCTTCGTTTAGCACTTGTAGTTCGTCAGCCTGCTGCTGTAATTCTTCTGCCTGCACCTGCAGTTCTTCATTCAGTTCCTGTGATTTTACAGACTGATACTGGATTTCTGTAGCATTCTGATTTATCTTTGTGATGTAATTGATGAGTGTCCTTTTGAGTAGGCTAAAGTCCGTATACAGCTTTTCAATCTCAATGCTGTTGGGCATAATGCTCTTTTCTGGTTGCTGCTCGGCAATCACCTTAAAATCTGATGCAATAAATACAGCCATTCGCTTATTCAGTTCCTTAATGTCGCGGGTAAGGTAACTAGAAAGCACCCAGCTTAACCAAATGATCAGTATGGCCAAAATCACGGAAACGCCCAGCAGGAGCCTGGTAAAAAATGTCTCAAGTTGCCGTATTTCATGGGCAGAAATACTATTGGTAAGCTGATAATGTTGATCAAACTGCGCAATCAGCGACTGTGTTTTTGGCACCAGTCCCCTGGTTTTGTGGATGCCCAATTGTTCCGTATCGTTAAACAAAGCCAGAAAGTATGCTTTGTAGTATTTCAGGTGCACATTGTTTTCGCCATTGCGATTACTGGAAATGAGGTTATCCACTTCAGTAAAAAACAGCTTTGCAAATTCCATTCTGCCCCGCAGCATGTAGTCTTTTTCATGACGCCTCAGCTGCAGGATTAATATTTTAGAAACCTTACTGGAATCTTCCATCCAATGGGCTTCTTTCCTCATCCTGCCTTCCAGGCCATAATCTTCAAAACCACGCCTGTAGTAAATTTGCTTTAGCAATTTGCCAGTTTGCAATGTTTGCTTACTCAACGAAACTAAGCTGTCCAGGTTGTGGCTAACGTGCAGATTGTTCTTTTGCGCTGCACTTTTTAAAGTATTTAAATCACCATAAATTTGGTTTTGCTGGGCTAAAAAGCCATCAATCTCCGCTTGTTTACCAGTACCGTAAAAGCTGGGGTCATGGAAACCTGAAAGCATAAACTTCTGAACATTATTTATACTTTCAAGATACTGAATTTGAATTTGGGTAAGATTAGATGAAAAAGACCTAAGTTGCTGCTGCTTCCTGTCTATAGACAGGTAAGCCAATACCCAAATCAGAATAACCAGAATAAAAGAAAAAAAGCTTAAAAGGAGCCTGGCCTTAAAAAACTTAAGCAAAGGGATGTGTAACAAACGCACACACAAGCTTACAACCTTATTAATACCTGAAGATTAAATAAATGTTAATTTAAAGCTTCGTAGCATTAAGCGTCGGGTTTTTACTTGCATTAACCTGATAGGTGGATATTTTGTCTTCCTCATCTACTTCTACAATCCGGTAACCACGGTAAGTCGTTCCCCAGCTTCCACCAATATGGGCATCAAAAAAATGCGGCAATTTATCGGTGTAAAAAACAGCATCCAAACTGTGGTCATGTCCATGAAAAACAGCCTTGACATTTGCGTAACTGTGCAGCAGCGCTACAGTTTGGGGTGCATCTACAAAAGGATTTTCCGGAACCCATAGATGAGGTGGAATGTGCAGCACCACAAACACAGTTTTTAGCGCTTTAAATCTTTCCAGCGCCGTCCTGATAAAGTCGTTATCTGGTGAAAGATACTTTCCTACCGTATTTGAAGTATTGGCAAGCACAAAGCCTACGCCGTTATTCTCAAAAGAGAAATTATCTTCATAGCCAAAAACAGCTTTCCACCTCGCCGTATCTGCATGATCATGGTTTCCGGGTAAAGCATAAAAAGGCACCTTTAATTTGTCGTAATAGTTATTTTTCACTTCCATCAGCAGATCAGGGCGATCGTGTACCAGATCGCCATTTATAATTACAAAATTCAGAGGGTTCTGCTCATGCGCTTCATTAAGCCACCGAACTATATTTTCATGGTCCTTTTTATAATCAGTTCCGGGCTGACCGTAATGTCCATCTGATGCAATGGCAAAACGGAGTTTTATTTTACCAGTTGCTCCTGGTAATGTTGCCTGCTCTGCAAGTGCTAAGGCAGATACAGCCGGGCTTATACCAGCCAGTAAAACACTGGCAAGGCTGCTTTTGATAAAAAATCTTCTGTTAGACATATCTTCTTCTTTATATGTTAAAAGTACTAAACGAATATTTTAAAAAGAGGGCAATCATGTTAACATTCTGATACGCCCTCTTTTTGTTCATTTAATAAAAATTAAAAACTATATCTGGCACCAATTTGTCCTCTCCATCTCGATTCAAACGGAGCATTTACAAATGAACTGCTTACTGGTGTGTAACTATAAGTTGCGTTAGACACGCCATTCACTGTAGTAGCACCTTTGTAGGTTAAAATAGAACCGCTTAATGTTGCTGGCAACTGTGCCGTAGTAATAGATGGCAATTTTACCAGGCCCCAGTCTTTATTCAGCAGGTTACCTACGTTAAAAACATCAAAGGTAAGCTGCAGGTTATGCTTTACTTTTCCGGTTCCTACAAAAAAATCCTGCGCAAGGTGAAGGTCAAAAATATGAGACCATGGTGTTCTTGCTGCGTTTCTTTCTGCAAACTGACCTCTGTGCTTGCTTAAGTACGGATCTTGTTCTATAAAAGCATTGAGTTGCTCATAGATTTGTGCTGGTGTACGTGTATCGGTTGCATCCGTAGGAACCAATATGATCTCGCTCGCAGATTTAGGAATATACATCGCATCATTTTGCGTTTGTCCGTCGTTATTGATATCCGAATTTAACCTGTAGGTATATGGTAAGCCAGACTGCCCGTTGTAAACAAGTCCAACAGTAGTAGCCATTGATTTTAGATATTGAAAACGATAAGAAACAGTTCCAATGATGCGATGGTCTAAATTCCAGTCAGAGAAAGTTAAACCCGGCGTATTTGGATTATTTGCAATGGTATTATTTCTGAAATTGGTAGAAGCAATGGTAGAGTTCATGCTGGAAATATCCTTAGACTGTGCATAGGTATAAGCAACAGATCCAGATACTCCCTGTGCTACATTACGCTGCAATTGTGCAGTAAGGCTATACTGGTACCCTTTATTGGTATTGGTTAATAAAAATACGTTGGTGTACTGCGCATAGTTTAACCTTCCGGCACCGGCAGGATACAGGTCGCGTCCATCAGCCAATTTAGCTGCCGGCTGTACCAGGTTCAAGTCCTGAATAAAGGGTGCATTCATTTCCTTCCCATAAATACCTTCTACCGTAGCCGAAAAGCCGAAGGGTAATTTCTGATCTAATGCCAGGTTAGAACGCCATACCTGTGGCATTTTAAAGTTTTGGTCCGTCAAATCAATTTCCGAGGTTGCGGCAGTTGTACGTGGCTGGTTGTTTACATCACCACTTAAACGGATAGCTGCAGTTGCCGTTCCGGTAGCATTAATCCTGCCCAGGTCTGCTCCGGAGTTATTATAAGCATTGCCCAGCCAAACATAAGGCAGTCGTCCTGTAAATATACCGGTACCCCCTCTTAAAATGGTATTGCCATCCTTGTTCAGGTCCCAGTTAAAGCCCAAACGTGGCGAAAACAACAACTGCGATTTAGGTTTTGCATCGGTGCGTAAACCTTGAGCCTGAAACGAACCTGCAAATTGTTCGTTTGCCAATGGTTTGTCCAGAAAAACAGGAATATCAACCCTCAATCCGGCGGTAACCTTTAAGCCCTCAAAAGCAGTATACTCATCCTGAGCATAAAAGCCCAATTGCATCGCCCTGAAAATTGAAGTCGGAATGGCAACATCCGGAACTTTTGAATACGTAAGCTGATAAATTGAAGGCGCCTGGTTGCCTAAAAACGAGGCCAAACTGCTGTAGGTATAATTACCCCAGATGTTCTGGATAAACAAATTATCAAATTTAAAAAGTTCATTTTGAGTACCAAAAGTAAAATGGTGATTCTCATGGATAACGTCAAGGTTATCCGTTAACTGAAACAAATTCTGTGTTTGCTTTGCCGAAGGCGAATAACCTTCTGTACCCGCAATGACAGATCCTGAAGCCCCCAACTGAATAGTAACTTGTGGAAAAGGGCCGCCAGGAATTTCACGGTTATCACGTACGTTAGAATAACCAACAATCAGGTTATTGACTACATTGTTTGAAAAATAAGTATTCAGTTCTGCAACGGTAATGTTGGTTTTACTGGTTTGAATGTATTTGTTGTTTTCAAACCTTAAAGAGTTTAAGCCATTGCTAATGTCATCACGTAAACCATTCACATAATTGTGCCTAACCGTTAACCTGTTTTTAGCATTGATCAGGTAATCAAATCGTACAAAAAACTTCTCGCTGTTGGTACGTTTGGTGATGTCATCAAAACGGCCGGTTTCATACTGGAAATTGTTCTTTAGGTAATCAGAAATCTGTTGTGCTACAACGGCAGTAATTGCAGATTCATCCGATGCACCTGTGCCACGGTTGGCTTTATATAATAAAGGCTCTTCTCTGCGGCTGATTTCGGCATTTACAAAATAAAAGAGTTTATCTTTAATTACAGGCCCGCCCAGTCTAAAACCATATTGGTAGTCGGTAAATTTATTGTATTTGGTACGCTTAGCGTCGGGGCTTTTACCCATCAAAGATTCATTTTTACCAAAGCCGTAAACAGAACCGGTGATAGTGTTGTTACCACGACGGGTTACTGCGTTAATTCCCGCACCTGTAAAACTCCCCTGTTTTACATCAAAAGGAGAAAGGACTACCTGTATTTCATCAATGGCATCTAAACTGATGGGTTGCGTACCTGCTTGTCCGCCAGGTGCGCCGGTAGTGGTTCCCCCGCCTACGCCATAACCCATAATGTCGTTATTCTGAGAACCATCTATCTGAATGTTATTGTAGCGGTTGTTACGGCCGCCAAAAGACAAGCCTGAAGACTGAGGTGTAAATCTGGTATAGTCAGAAAGTGACCTGTTTAGTGATGGATAACGGTCAATGTCTGCCCGGCTGATATTTTTTGAAGCACCTGTTTTGGCCAGGTTCCTGGAAGAACCTGCTTTTGCGGTACGCACCTCAACGGTATTTAACTGCTGATTTTCGGAATCTAAAAATACTTTCATGGTGTACACCTGACCTAATGGAAGCGCCACATTGGCCTCTGTGTATTTTCTATTGCCAACATGGCTAATCTCTATGGTATATGGACCGCCAACCGGAAGGTTTTGAAGGTTAAAAGCACCCTTTTCTGTTACTACCGCAGTAAATTTAGCATTAGTGGGCAGATAAGTTACGGCAACACTTGAACCAGCAAGAAGCTGGTTTTCATTGTTAAAAACATATCCCCTGATACCAGAAGATGTACTTCCCTGTGCTTTAACAGAGATTTGCGCCAGCATAAGGCTGCAAAAAAATAGCAAAGCAGCAGTAAGTCTGAAGAAAGATTTACCTGTTGTAGAATTTTTCATATTTTAGTCTTTTAATAAATAGGCCATGAAGACCTCGTTTTTAATGGTAATTAATTCCAGAAGTGCTGAACCAATCTGGTCTTTTTTTGGATTGCTATTGTGGTTTACTAATGTGAATGTTATGCTCTTTTATTTCATACTGAATTTGTGTTTGTAGTTTAACTTCCTGTAAAATAGCCGTTAAGGATTTCCCTTTGGTATTTAAGCTAACTATCAATTCAGCGCCGTTTACCTGGTCAACAACTATCGTTTTTCCAAATGCTTCCGCCAGTACTTTGGCTACCTGCCGTAATGGTGTATTGTTAAATACTATTGCTGAAGGCAATTGTGCATCAAGCGGAACAGATAATCTTATTTTTTTAGCTGCATTTAGCTTGACAAGCCTGCCTGTTTGCGTAGTAAACAGGGCTTTTTCTGTTGGTAAAAGAAAGAGCGCCGGCTGTTTTGCATATAACACGCCAACTTTACCAGTTTTTACTTTTACACTAATTCGGTTTAAGTCTGCTCCGTCTACCCAAAATGAAGTTCCTAAAACTACCGTAGTTAACGCACCACTTATTACCGTAAAGGGATGATCCTGTTTATGCCTTACCTCAAAAAAAGCCTTTCCAAATAGTTCAACTTCTCTTTTGGCAATGGCAAATTGCGCAGGGTACTGGAGCATGGCCCCCGGGTAGAGTATCACCTCACTTGAATCCGGAAGTTGAATGGTATGGGCATGATTGAGGGTGTTTTTTAACCTAATAATTTTAACGGTTTTAGGGGCAAATTCGCTTATACCCGGTTTAGGCGAAATACCATCAGGCCTAAATAAAAACCAAAAAAGCATAAGTGGTAGTATAGCTGCAGCCATTTGCAAGACTAGCCTTATAGTTCTTCGCCCTGCATATTTACGCTCCAATATGCGATTTTCCAGTTGTGCAAAACCAGTCGTTAAGTTCTGCTCAGCAGTAAAGTTATGTCTTTCAACAAAGCCAAGATGGATGTCAATAAACACCAGCTGCTCTGCTTCAGAAAGGGACATGAACCAGTCTAAAACTTCATTATGTTTTTCCTCCGGCAAGCTGCCGCTAAAAAACTGATCAATTACTTGTGGGTTGTAAGGGTATTCTTTCATGGTAATATACAGCTATACGTTTAAGCTATACCCCAACCCTACCTTATATTATAAAAATATTTTTATCGTAGCCAGGATGAGCAGGATCTGCTCACTTTTAAGGAAAATCTTAAGCACTTGCAGGGTCTTGGTAATTTGTTTTTCTACTGCCTTAACGGAGATATTAAGTTGTCTCGAAATCTCTGCATTACTTAAAAATGCGTTCCTGCTTAAATGGAAAATTTCACGGTTGCGTGCAGGCAATTGCAAAAGCACCGTAGAAATAGCATGTTGGTAGTCTTTTAAAATCACCTGATCCAGGGTGTTGTAACTTTCCTGGCGACTGTAATTATGCCGTTGTAAGACTTGTTCCTGCCTGTTCATTCTTCTAACCTGGTCTATCAACTTATGTTTTGCTATGGTAAACAATAAGTTTTTAACACTCAAATCCGTATTAATTTTATTCCTATGGTCCCACAACTGCAAAAACACATCCTGAGTAATTTCTTCTACCTGTTCATGATCTTTGCAATACGTTTTAAGGAAACAAGCAACAGGCTGATGATAGGTATTATAAAGATATTCTAAAGCCTGCATGTTGCCATCCTTTAGTGCTGCTGCAGCCCTCAAATCATCTGTAAACAATTGCATGAATTAAATTTTGATTCAAAAGTATCCCCGTTAATTTAACAAGATGTAAACTCTATGTTATCAAATCTCCGTAGCCGTATACACCTGTTTATTTTGGCGTATCAATACCTATACCTCAAAAAATCAGTCACTTAATTAACAATTACCTAACACTAAACAAACCTGCCTCAGTTACATTTGAGCCATCCAATTTATTATTTATGAGGTATCTGATCTTTTTGTATGCGATTATTTTTACTTCATGTAGTAACAACAACAAAGCCATTAAAGTTAAAGGATCAGACACGGAAGTGAACCTTGCTGTAAACCTTGCCGAGAACTTTTACAAAGTAAACAACGGTTTTAGCGTAGCCATTTCTTTGACAATGGAAACGATATACATGATAATATTTACTTCAGACCAACTGAACTTATATTAGATAAACAAGTCTATCATTAAATTAGCAATTCAATATTCATCACACACTATAAAGTAATTTCGTACCTTTTTCAGCAGATGTATCCATCTATTTTTTAGATGGATACCGTCAATTTTTAGATCGGCATTCACTTACACGCCTACCCCACCCTTTCACTTTGCCGGACAGGTGGTACATTGCTACCTGGCATTTATTTCCAAAACCGAAATTGCGGTAGGATTGCCCATTATGGTTTGGTACAACAATTTAATGGCAACTGGTACCGGGGCATTGAGGGCAAAACAAATGTAAAAGGTTCCAGGGATGGTGATGGTCGTTCATATTTTCTATCTTTACAGGTAAATCACATTATGGGGTCTATTTATGAATCTACATCTGATGCTGAGCTAATCAATCTGCTTAGGGCTGGAAACAGATTGGCTTATACAGAAATTTACAGCAGGTACAAACTTGTACTCCATACCCACGCCTACAAATGGATGCGCGACCGGGAAGAGGCAATGGATATGATCCATGAGCTATTTACTATATTGTGGGATAAACGTGAAACCATTCAATTTAACACCAATCTATCTGGCTACTTATACATCTCACTTCGAAACAAGATCTTCAACCGGATATCAAAAAAAAGGTTTGAAACCCGGTACATAGATTCTCTTCAGGAATTTATAAATAAAGGGGACTGCATTACAGATTACCGGATTCGCGAAAAACAGTTGGCAGACATCATTGAAAAGGAAATAGCAGCCCTCCCACCAAAGATGCGTGAGGTATTTGAGCTTAGCCGTAAGTCTAACCTTAGCCACAAAGAGATTGCCCAGCAGTTGGATCTTTCTGAACAAACTGTTCGAAAGCACATCCAACATGCGCTGCGGATTTTAAAATCTAAACTGGGTTTAATATTTTTTTTATTTTTATTTACCCCATAGCAATCTTTCATTTGTCTTCCATTTATACGCCAGATTAATAGCTGCGATAATATGAAAAAACCTGAAGCAAATGAAATATTAACCAGATACCTGGCCGGCAAATGTACCGACGAGGAAAAAGCCTTGGTAGAAAGCTGGCATCTGAGCTATGAACTTGATGTGCTTAATGACCTTAATGTTGAAGAGCAGGAAAAAGACCTGGATAAGGTATGGGCGGCATTAGAGCGTTCTGAATCAGTATCAAGAAAAATCAGGCTTTGGCCTAAAGTCGCCGCTGCTGCTGCCATCTTAATTATTGTTGGTTCGGGCTTATTCTTCTATTTGCAAAAAAACAGAGATGACGGAGAGCTTACACAGCTTGCTTCGAACATACTTCCCGGAAAAAATGAAGCTATACTCACGCTCTCAAACGGTAAAAAGATCACCCTTAGTGAAACGCTAAAGGGAGAGATTGCACGTCAGCATGGCATTTCTATTACTAAACAAGAAAACGGTACAATTGTATATAAAATCAATGATTCGGGAGGCGATGTAGCCAATTTAGGCAAACCCCAGTTCAATGTAATTTCCACGCCCAGAGGAGGGCATTACCAACTCAACCTACCTGACGGCACCAAAGTTTGGCTTAACGCGGCTTCAGAACTTAAGTTTCCGATACGTTTTGCAGTAAACGAAAGAAGGGTGGAGTTGCAAGGTGAAGCTTATTTTGAGGTTTTTAAAAACAGGGACAGTCCTTTTCATGTAAAAACCAGGCACCAGGATCTGGAAGTATTGGGCACACATTTTAACATCAATGCTTTTGACGATGAGCAGGAAACACAAACCACTTTGCTGGAAGGCGCTGTGAGTATTGTACCTGATCGTGTTGCGCCGTCCATTCCTTACAGCACAGTATTAAAAGCAGGGCAGCAAGCTACCTTAACTAACAGTTCCATGAACGTTGAAAAGGCAGATGTGGACGAAGCCATCAGTTGGAAAAATGGGATGTTCCATTTTAGCGATACCAGGTTTAGCAGCATTATGCGGCAGGCATCGAGGTGGTATGATGTGGATGTACGGTATGAAAATGGAGTGCCAGAACTGCGGTATAGTGGAGAAGTATCTAGAAGTGTAAATGCCGCTGCATTTCTGGACATGTTAAAATATCTGGGTGTGAAATTCAGGATTGAAAGGCTTTCTGGAGATAGAAAGCGTATTGTGGTTTCTCAATAAATTTTAGAATAGTCAATTAAACTTAAACCAAAACGAATGAAAATAAACTTACCCCCTAAGTAAATGACGAGGTGGCCGGATGAAAAACCGGGGAAGGTGTTGAAGCACCTTACCCGGCAGAGACTTGGATTGCAGTCCTTGTCAATGTTTGGCTAACCTTTATCCTGACAAAGCTCAGGAAGTAAAATGTACTAAATCTTAACAATCAACCAAACCTTACAAATGTATGTATTTTACTAATACTTTTAGTGGTATAGACAGGCCCTGGCTTGCGCTTATAAAACCCGAAACCAGAAGACAGATTATTATGCGGATTAATCTTATTGCGATGCTGATGACTATGGCACTGATGCAGGCTGCCGCCAGTAGCTTTGGTCAATATGTGACTTTGCATAAAAAGAATGCAGACCTGAATGAAGTGCTCAAAACCATCAAGAACCAAACGAGTTACACCTTTCTTTACAACAGTAGAATTTTAAAAGACGCAAAACCAGTAACGCTGAATTTAGAAAAGGCAACGCTTGAAGAAGCGTTAAAAGCCTGCTTTGAAAATCAATTGCTCACATTTAAGATCATAGAAAAAACGGTGTTGGTTAAAAAGAAAGAAGCCGATTTTTTTGACCGGGTTACAAGTTACCTTACTGCAATAGACCTCAGAGGGCAAGTATTAGATGAGACAGGTAAACCACTGGTTGGTGCCAGCATTAGAGTAAAAAACACCAGCAAAGCTGTATTATCTAATGACAAAGGAGAATTCGAAATAAAGGGGATTGACGAGAACGCTATTTTAGTGATTTCTTTTCTTGGGTATAAAACGAAAGAAGTACCGGCCACGAGATCAAATAACTTTACCGTTAATTTGGAAGTCAATCCTGCTGAACTAGGCGAAGTAGCAGTAGTATCTACCGGTTACCAAAAAATCCCTAAAGAAAGGGCGTCAGGCTCCTTTTCGGTGGTTACTGGTACAGCTTTATCAAGAAAACTGCAAACCAATGTCCTGGACAGACTGGAGGGAATGGCAGCCGGACTAACCTCATTTAAAAATGGAAGTATGTCTAAACCTGCCATCCAGGTTCGGGGTGTCTCTACACTTACAGCTACTGCAGCTTCTCCCCTCTTCGTGGTAGACGGCGCTCCTTTTTATGGTGATATGCAATCCATTAATCCTTCGGAAATAGAATCCATCACGGTATTGAAAGACGCTTCGGCAGCTTCCATTTATGGTGCGCAGTCATCAAATGGTGTGATCGTAATTACCACAAGAAGCGGGGTTGTGGGAAAATTAAATATTAATTATGATGCTTCTGCTAAATTCATTGGCTTACCAGACCGGGAATACGCCAATCGGATGAGCAGTGCGGAATTGGTCGACTTTCAAAGAGAAATGTTTAATGCGCGCTCAGGTACCTACGCAGCAATTAATCCTCGTAATCAGATGGTGGAAACTTATCGTTTATATTATGAGGCAAGGCAAGGGAATATCTCAGAGGAGGAATTGCAAAAACAACTGAATGTGCTTAGAAATAACGACAGGTATGATCAGGTGGTTGAGGAATTTCTTAGAAAAACAGCAGTTACGCAGCAGCATAACCTGTCATTCTCGGGCGGTAATGATTTCTATAAATATCATCTTTCAGGAAACTACTTAGGTACTGCTCCCTATGAGCGTGAGCAGTACACCAGTAGGCTCGGGTTTAATTTGAAAAACAGTTTCAATTTTACCAAATGGATGACCGCCAATATTGGCGTACTTGGTAGCAACACAAGAGATGATTATAACAATGGAAGCGCCACAAGCAATGCTTCGCCAGGTATGAGTATTCTCTATGGAGGAAAGGCTTCTTTTTTCATGCTAAGAAATGACGACGGAAGTTTAGCAAATACGTGGTTGGTTGCTAAATCGCCCTTTGAAATTAACCGGTTAATATCGTTGGGACTTGAGGACGAAAACTATTCACCAGTTGCAGAGCTGGATAGAAGTCATTTAACCAATACCAATAAATATCTAAATTTAAACCTGTCAACCAATTTTAAGATTCTGGATGGTTTGAACTTAAATTTACTGTATCAGAGTGAAAGAACAGAAAGTTATAGTAAACAGCTTTACAGTAAAGATTCGTACAGAGTTAAGACCCAAGTAAATAATGCTACCATAGTTGGCGCAAATAATGTGATTAGGCGGTTAATTCCTCAGGGTGGACAAGTGAGCGAAACTCGTGGTGACCAAAATTCATACATACTGAGGGCCCAGGTAGATTATAACAAAATGATCATAGACAAACATCGGATTGATATTATAGCGGGCGCGGAAAGGCGTAACATTAAAACTTCTGGCACTAATATTTATAAGTATGGTTATGATGATTATAGCTTAAATTACAAACCCATTGACGAATTGGCGCTAAGTCAACCCACGGTAGGTACACAAGCCACCACTAACCAGTTTACCTTAGCCAAAGCGGAGACTGGATTTGGTTCTACAGAAGATCGTTTTATTTCTTTTTATAGTAATGGCTCTTATACTTACAATAACAAGCTTACGGTTTCTGGTAGCATAAGAATAGACCAATCAAACCTTTTTGGTACAGATCCCAAGTATCAATATAAGCCTTTTTGGCATACAGGACTGCGTTATCTTGTTGCAGAAAATAAATTGAATTGGCTAGACCGTTTAGCGGTACGGGCAACCTATGGTGAAAACGGGGCCGTGCCTAAACAGGGAGGACCCTATATGATCTCCAGGGCCAATGGAAACAACATTAACACTGGAGAGTCGCAGGATAACATTACCAGTCCGCCCAATAATGGCCTGCGCTGGGAAAGAACTAAGGTGACTAATTTCGGGCTAGATGTTAGTGTATTTAACCGCCGTATATCGGGATCAGTAGACGTATATAATAAATCGACTAGTGACTTATTGGGAAATATGATCTCAGACCCAACTTTAGGATGGACTTCGTTGGTTTTAAATTATGGAGACATGAGGAACAGGGGTATTGATGTTGCTTTAACTAGTAACAATTTAAATTCCCGGGATGTTAATTGGACCACAACTGTAAATTTTAACTACAACCAGAATAGATTAACAAGAATAGACAACACGTCAAACACTGTTGCTAGTTATTTAAATGGCCCGCAGAACCGTAAAGGCGTAGCCATGGGTTCTTTATACAGTGTAAAATATGGTGGTCTGGACAATAAAGGAGATGCCAGGGCCATTAAACTTGATGGAACAGAGGTGTATGCTACTGATCGGTTAGCTGTTGAAGACCTTGTTTATAGCGGCACCACTATTCCTCCTTACTCGGCATCCTTGCAAAATACCTTGAGTTATAAAGGTTTTGATCTTTATTTGATGTTCATCTACTACGGAGGAAACGTAATGCGTGATGTAACGGCACCTTTCTTAAGCAAGTTTGCAGAATTAAATTATGCCACCAACATGGACAGGACTACATTAAATTACTGGAAAAAGCCAGGTGATGAACTAGTACCAGGTATGGCCCCAGCGTTTAGAAGTGCGGTAGGCACTACTATCACCGGTGTTTGGGAAAGCAGCGACCAGAACATTCAAAAAGCAGATTACATTAAACTCAGGGACATTATACTAAGCTATAACTTTTCAGGAAACTGGATGAAGAAAAGTTATATTAAGAACATGCGCTTGAGTTTGCAAATCCAGAATGCCTGGAGATGGGCGGCAAACAAAAACAAACTGGATACAGAGGTATGGGACGGAACTGTTTTTTCATATTCAGTTACGCCCACAAGAGGTACATTGTATCCGGCTTCTTACACCCTCGGACTTTCTGTTAACTTTTAACTGACCTGATCATGAAGAAAATACTATTATTATTTGCCTTAACGGTTATATTAGCCAGCGGCTGCAAGAAATATCTTGATATTAAACCTAAAGGATACACTATTCCTACGTATTTTGACGACTATCAAAAAATATTAAACAGTTCATCTTTATCTATGGCTGTACCAGCTTATCCCAACTTCCTCACGGATGATGTTCGTGCAGGCGAAACTATGGATGTAAACTCAAGTACATCATATCCTTCAATTGATTTGGGCTTTCGCAATTTGTATGAGTTTAAAGCCGGCGCTGTCTTTGATCCGGGCGCGACAGATCATTTTTGGGAAACTGCTTATCAACATATTTTTGTTTACAATACGATAATCAATAACATTGAAAAGGTACCAGACGGAACAGAAGTAGCTAGAAAGCAAATGAAAGCTGAAGCACAAATTGGACGTGCTTTCGAGTACTTAAACCTGGTTAATGGTTATGCTGTGCATTACAATGCCACCACAGCAGGTACGGATCTTGGTGTACCCATCCTTTTAACCGAAGACATTAATGCTCCTTATGGAAGAAACACCGTTGCTGAGGTATACGCCCAGGTTATGAAGGACCTTAATGAAGCTTTACCTAATTTATCTTCTGCCGTGCCTAATGTTTTTCATCCAGGTAAAAGTGTTGGCTTTGCGTTTTTAAGTAAAATGTACCTGTATATGGGGAACTATACTGAAGCATTAAAGAACGTTAACGAGGCCCTTAAAATAAACAGTTCATTAATTAACCATAATCTTTATACCACAAAGAATGCAACCTATGGGCGAGTTGTTACCAAGCTGGATGCAACTATAACCTTCCCAAATGCAGATAAGAGCCCGGAGAGCATTTGGGTTCGTTTAGGCACGGCTTCCTGGGGGAATTTATTTGCTATGGTGTATGCAAGCGACGATTTGCTGGCGACCTATAGAAGGGATCTTCCTACCGGTGCGGTTGATCAGCGACTGGCATTGTTTTTCCTCGATGGGCAAGCTAATTTTGGCGCAACTACAACCTTATTTCCTGGCAGATTTTTATGGGCGCCTTACATTACCGCAAACTTAGGGTTTGGTACCGCTGAGCTTTATCTGATTGCTGCAGAATGTGAGGCCAGGATTGGTGACAAAGACAGAGCTGTGGCTCATTTAAACACTTTGCGTAACTCAAGAATTAGTGGAAATATAGCGCTATCAGCAAGCACCAATGAAATTGCTTTAAAACTGGCTCTTGATGAACGTAGAAGAGAAATGCCTTATTTGGGCATTACCCGTATTACAGATTTAAAACGGTTAAATATGGATAGTCGTTTTGCAAAAACGGTAACACACCAAGTTGGAACGCAAACCTATACCTTGCCTGCCAATGACAACAGGTACATTTTGCCTGTGCCGCCAAAAGTATTGGCACTTAACCCTACAATTCCAGTTTATAACCGCTAAAATTTTATTTATGAAACCTATAATCGCATTATTATTGGTGTTTTACGGACTATCCGCTAACGCACAGCAAGAAATAAAATTTAACCAAACCAGCACCTGGTCAGAGATGAAAGCGCAGGCAGCCGCAGAAAAAAAACTCATATTTGTTGACTGTTATACTTCCTGGTGCGGCCCATGTAAATGGATGGACAAGAATGTATTCAATGCTGCTCCTGTAGCCAATTTTTACAATAAGCACTTTATCAATGCAAAATTTGATATGGAAAAAGGAGAAGGAATAGAACTTCGAAAAGTATACGGGGTTCAGTCTTTTCCAACTTTTCTTTTTATCAATAGTAAGGGGGAGGTCATCCATAGAACAGGTTCCAGGATGCCAGTAGAAGAGTTTTTGGCAGAGGGAAGTAAAGCTGCCGACCCGACTAAAAATTCCGCGTATCTAACAAAAAAATACGAAGAGGGAACCCGCGATCTTTCCTTTCTGCTGGACTATCAAATAGCGCTGAGCAAATCAGATAGAGTGGCCGCCGATAAAATCGCAAAAGAGGTCATCAACATAATATCCAGCGAACAGTTAAATACAGAATTGGGATGGAAGGCCATTAAAACGCTGGCCAAAAACGAAACTGATAAACTTGGCGCACACTTTATTTTGAATGAACAGAATTATAAAAAATGGGGCACGCAGACTGAAATAGATGCGCTTAGAGATCGATTGGCAAGCAGTACACTGTACGGCTACATTCAGGCCAACGATGAAGCCAATTTTTTCAAAAAACTATCTTATTTTAAAAACGCTGATCGTTTGGATCGCCGTAAACAAGGCGTTATGTTAGAGGCTACGTTTTATCTAAGCGAGCGCCGGGCAGATGAATACATTAAAATTACGAATCAAGCATTAAAAAACGAGCTAAAAGATGATGCAGATAAATTGAGTTTTCTGGCCAGGTGGGCATCGCGTTCAAAAAATTATACTGAGGTATCTGAACCTCCGTTTTTGCAGCAGGCTTACCTTATGGCTAAACGTGCCGTAGCACTTAAGCCAGAGGATTATAGTGTGCAAAGCACTTTTGCAAATGTATGTCTGGACATGAAAAAGAAAGAGGAAGCACTTGTGTCTGCAAAAAAAACTCGTTTGCTGGCAGATGCTGAAACCTCAAAGATTCAAAAGATTGCCCAGGAGTTATTGGATAAAGTAGAAGCATTATAAGATTAATGATGATGTATTTGAGGATTTAACAGCAAGTAAGTCCTTTTATGATTACTGGAAATTTCAGGGTCTTATTAGGCATTGGTGCCATACCTCAAAACCTTGAGCGGAAACTCGTTGAAATTTTTAATTAACAGATTAGCGGGCGGTCTAAATAAACCGCCCGCTAATCTCCATTTCCAATAAACTATCCGTTTAGAATAATCTACTAGCTGAGGTAAGTTACTATAGCTTCTCCATTTTCTGCGGCAAGGCTATAAGCTTGTTTCAAGTTCACAAAATACTCGGCCAAGTAGTCGAACGCTTCATCCCCTTCATCCCATATCTCAGGATAGATCCCCAATTCTCCCATTTTATCAGGATCGAATTTTTGTTTCAAATCTGCGACTTCAATTTTCGAAATTTCTTTATTTATTTCAACAACTTGTTCAGGGGTAAGATAATGGGCTGGCCCATAGCCTAAGTCCTGCTCTTCGTCTATTAACTGCCCGCTAAATAAGGTACTCAAAAGCGGATGATCTGCCTCTGCCAAACTTTGGCCCGTCAATAAAAAAATAATTCCTTCCCAGGCTTTATCTAGATCAACCAAATTTGCGTCTTCTGTTTCAGTACCGTAAATTCGATCTTCAAGTAAAGAACTTTCTTCTAAATATTCTGCTAACTCAGTAGGTGTTACCCTGAGCAAATAACCGATCATACTCATATGCCAAAATCTTTATTTTTATACAATGCGCTTTATAACAATATCCCAGCCCAGCTATTTCCGCAATATCTTCTCCATCTTTCTACCCTTTGCCAATTCATCAACCAGCTTGTCTAGATACCTCACCTGCTTAGTCAAAGCATTTTCAATCTCTTCTATCCTATACCCACAAATTAACCCGGTAATGAGTGCTGCATTTGGATGTAATGAAGCTTGCTGAAAAAATGTTTCGAAAGTGGCTTTCTCAGCAATGAGCTCTTGAATTTTTGCCTCATCAAAGCCCGTTAACCAGGTGATAACCTGATGCAATTCTTCCTTTGCCCTGCCCTTTCGCTCAATTTTAGCAAGATACAAAGGGTATGCAGAAGCAAAGATCATCTTTGCAATACGCTGATGTTGTGTGGCAGAATCGTTCATGACATAACCAGGTAAATATTATACCGCTTTCTCCAATATATAGATGTACCCGCCATTCTGATAAAGGCTCAATTCAACCCACACCTCTGCCTTAGCAGTTTTAATGATATAGGTATTAACATGGCCAAGTGTGTACTCATTAACACCTATAATGGTATAAGCATGATCTCCTTCGGCCTCCAATAATTTTTGCCCTACTTTTTCTACCTGACCGGCCAACAAATTTGAGGATACCTTTACGCCACCAAGTTCTTTAATAACTTTATCATACTCCCGCTGTACCACCTCCATATTAAAAGGCGCAGCACCCTCCGAGATTTTATAGATATTGGTACTGTAGGTTTTGCCTTCCACAGGCATCAACACGCCATTAACCGCAAAATGAACAGTTTTTAAATCACTTTTGGTAATGTCATTAAACTTATAGTCGGCCGGTGCTTTTAAATACGGAAATGTGCCGATTTCTTTTGTGCTAAATGGAATATCCTTGGTATCAAAGCTAAGTTT
This sequence comes from Pedobacter sp. MC2016-14, assembly GCF_020991475.1. NCBI lineage: Bacteria > Pseudomonadati > Bacteroidota > Sphingobacteriia > Sphingobacteriales > Sphingobacteriaceae > Pedobacter > Pedobacter sp. MC2016-14. The sequence continues at coordinate 2,117,904 of NZ_JAJMPA010000001.1, read as the reverse complement.
GGTGCTATCTGCCGCCTCAGTTGTGCTGGTAACTTCAGTAAGGGTTTTATCCTGTACAGCTGTATCAGCAGCGTTTGTATTGGTTTTATTTTCAGAATTACAGGCAGAAATAAACAGTGTGCCAATAAGAGCAAGGTTTGCGGCAGTTTTAAATCCGGATTTTAAGTAAGTCATACGTTTATATTTTCTATTCAATATTTTTAAGTTCAGAGCAGATTTCAGGCCAAAAGCAAAAATTTAAAAAAGTTATTGGACTAGATTAACCACATCCCTTGTCCCAGGCATATTTAAACATCCTTAATATTAAGGTAACATGACAACTTTACTTTTGTAGCAACACCATTCAATAAGGGGGTTTAATGAAAGAACTATCGGACACCGCGCTTATTCAACAAATTATCACTTCTGATTACAATGCATTTACAGCACTCTATGAGCGGTACTGGAAGCAATTGCTAAAAATTGCCCTTAAAAAAATTGGCGATGAGGAAGATGCGTTAGATACGGTGCAAGAGCTATTTGTAGATTTTTGGCAAAAACGGGCTTTGCTAAACATAGAGAAATCTGTAGAAACCTATCTGGTATCGGCCTTATACCATAAGGTTTTTATGCTTTTTAGAAAGAAAGGCCTGGAAGAAAAACACCTGGAAAACTATGCCTATTATCTGGAACAGGCTGATGAAGCGTATGGTATTGAGGATGACCCTGAACTGATCCACACCGCCCTGGTAGGTTTTGTTGCGGAAACGATAGAAGGAATGCCAGAAAAAATGCGTGAGGTTTTTAACCTTAAATACAGGCATTCTTTAAGCATTATGGAAATTGCCAGCACCCTCAATATCTCTACCCAAACGGTAAAAAACCAGCTTAGCAATGCATTAAGCAAGCTCCGCAAAGCAGTGCAGCAGCAGGTGCCGGGTGCAAGTGCATCAATATTTATCATCTGGTTATCAGAACAACTGTAAGTTAATGTTTTCTTAACACAGTTGGTATAGTACCTTTTTCGTTTTCTGCAACTATCCGGTATATGCAGCAAGAAAAACAGCCTTTACAAGAACTCATTACTAAACACCTGGAAGGACAAGCCAGTCCGGAAGAGGAAAAACTACTACAGGATTGGCTACAGCAATACCATGCAGTAGCAGAACCTGGTGTAACTGAAAGTATGGGTGTATTGCTGAAGAAAAGGATAGACCTGGCCAATGGGCAAGCCCGGGAAGCCAAGGTGATAAAATGGTTAAAGCCTTTGCGCTATGCGGCTGCCAGTATTATTGTTTTAATAGCGGCAGTAACCTTGTGGCATCCAGAACCCAACGTTTCTAAAGCCAGAACCATACATTTTAGTAAAGCGCTAAACAGTGGTACAACACCGCGTACCATACATCTTAACGATGGCTCTACCGTGAACCTGGAAAGTGGTGCAGAACTGGTATGGCAGGTTCCCTTTGCAGCCGGCAGCAGAAAAGTAGAACTACATGGAAAGGCCTTTTTCAGTATAGCAAAAGATAAACAAAGGCCTTTTAGCGTGTATGCTGGCAACATATCTACTACGGCATTGGGTACTTCTTTCTGGGTAGATGATAGCAAAACAGGAAAGCGGGTGCAGGTAAAATTAATTACCGGTAAGGTGGTGATTAAGGAACACGCGGGCAAGTTTGAAAATACACTGGCTTTCTTGAAACCAGGACAAGAACTTAGTTATAACGCAGCTACAAGAAGAGCATTGGTTAACAACAGTTTATACGCTGCTGGAAAAACGACCAGTGATGAAAGCATCCACAGCAGTGCCGCCGCACAACTGATATTTGACAACACCCCATTAAACGAGGTATTAAACCGTTTACAGCAATTTTACCATGTAAAGATCAACTACAATGTGCAGGAAATTAAATCCATGTCTTTCTACGGAGAGTTTTCTGCTAAAGACAAGGTACAGAACATTTTAAACACCATTGCAATTGCCAATGAGCTTAACTTAAAAAGAGAAAACAATACATTCACAATTTCCAAATAAACAATCTTAAATACAAATAGGCATTAAAAACTGAACAGCCATCCGGAGGGCCGTAAGGGACGAATTTTGCCAAAAAACTTAAAAAATGCTTAGAGATATCAAAAGACAACTACTCATCAGGTACTTTACTTTTACCGTACTGCTGCTAGGTTTTAGCACAGGATTATACGCACAGGACACCGGAAACATTACCGTAATTGTGCAAACAGAAAATGGAGAAACTTTGCCCGGCGCATCTGTAATTTTAGCCAGCACTAAAAAATCATTTACCAGATCTGCAGTATCTGATGCTAAGGGAATGATAGCTTTTCAGACCGTACCGGCAGATTCCAGCTATTGTGTAACGGTTTCATTTGTGGGGTTAAAATCGCAGGTTCAATGTGGTTACATCCTTAAAAGGGGACAAAAGGTTACGGTAGTGGTAAAAATGAACGATGCCAGTTCTAAACAAATGGACGAAGTAGTGGTGGTAGGTTATGGCACCCAGCGCAAGGAAAACCTAACCGGGTCGGTTGGTGTAATCCGCGACAGCCAGATTGCAGGCAGACCAGTTACACAAATGTCTCAGGCACTAACGGGTTTAACACCTGGCCTGTACATTAATGCCAATACCGGTGAGCCGGGCAATGACCAGGCCAACATCAGGATCCGTGGTACCGGCACGCTAAATGATGCCAACCCACTCATCCTGATTGACGGGATTGAAGGCCCGCTGGATAACATTAACCCAAGTGACATTTCATCCATAAGTATCCTTAAAGATGCATCTTCGGCAGCCATATATGGTTCAAGGGCAGCAAATGGAGTAATATTGGTCACCACCAAAAGAGGCAAACTAGATCAAAAAACTGGTATCAGTTACAACCTGTATTCTGGAATTTCTACACCAACAGTACTTCCTGAAATGGTAACAGACAACCGTACTTACCTGCAACTTTATCGTGAAGCCATGAAAAACACTGGTGGGTCTGTAAGTTATACCGATGCAGACATTGAACGCTACGCCAACCTTCCTTCTACAGATTGGATGGATGTAATTTTCAGAGATGCGGCACCAATTACCCAGCATGCGGTTTCGGTGAACGGTGGCGGGCCAAAAGTTTCTTACCTGTTTTCTTCTGCATACCTAAACCAGGCAGGTTTACTGGATGGAGACCAAAGGTATAAACGTTTTAACAGTCGCCTTAACATGGACATGAAACTGAATGAAAAACTAAACGGTGGTGTATCGTTTTCCTATTCACGTGCCAACAGCTCTTTAGCCAGTCAGCAAAATGTAGAAGAACTTACAGGTAAGGGCAGCCTTGCTTTTGAAGGCGGCTTAACCCAACACCCCTTAACCCCTGTATTTGATGCATTAGGACGTTATGCTGGCCCGGAAGCTAAATTGGGCTTACGTAATGACCGTGCCAGCGGCCGTGCCATATTAGACCATCAAAATACTGGCGCACTGGGCAACGATTTATTGGGAAATGCCTTTTTAAGCTACGAGCCTTTTAAAGATTTTAAAATCAGGGGAACACTTGCCTTCAATAGTCAAACCCGGCACACGGAAGACATCAACAGCGAATTTAAACAGTACGACTGGATGACCGGAACACAACTCAGTGTGGCCAATCCGGGAAGCAACATGACAGATGTGCAATACAGCCTTTTCAACGTTACCAGCTGGCTTCAGGCTACTTACGAGAAAAGCTTTGGAAAACATTTTCTAAAAGGTCTTGCAGGTTTTAACCAGGAAACCTCTCAGCAACAAAGAAACAGGCTGTCTCAAGAGCAGTTTGCTACGCCAAGCCAAATCATTTTTGGAAAAGGAGCAACCACTACAGCAATTTCAGGTACCAAAGGAGAATGGGCATTGCAATCTTACTTTGCCAGGGCTAATTATGCCTATGATGGCAAATACCTTTTTGAAGCCAACATCCGCAGAGATGGTTCCTCACGCTTTGGTAAAAACAACCGCTGGGCCACCTTCCCTTCCTTCTCTGCAGGCTGGGTAGCTTCAAATGAAGATTTCTGGAACAAAGATCTAATCAGCCTCTTCAAGCTTCGTGCCTCATGGGGAAAGCTGGGAAACCAGAATACCTCCCTCTACCCTTTTGCCTCTCAAATGTCGCTTGGAAACAATTACGTATTTGCCAGTGGCCAGGTATCAGGCGCAGCCCTGTCTACCCTCGGTAACCCAGATTTGAAATGGGAAACCACAACAACTACAGATGTGGGTATGGAAATGAGCTTTTTTAAAGGCAAATTAAGCCTGGAAGCAGATTATTTTGTAAAACGTACCGATGATATTTTAACCCAATTGAGCAACCCATTGGTTACTGGTATTGTAAGCCCCACAATTGTAAATGCCGCTTCAGTAGAAAATAAAGGCTGGGAAGGAATGTTCAATTATAAAGACCGCATTGGTGCGGTTACCCTGGGTATTGGTGCAAATGTTACCTACATCAAAAACAAAGTACTGGCCATTAACCCTGCTTTGGCCGGAAAAGACGACCGTGTAGAGCTGAGTGCCATCAATAACATTTACCTCATTCGTGGCGAATCTATCAATGCCATGTACGGATACATTACAGAAGGTATATTTCAATCTGCAGATGAAATTAAAAATGCAGCAGACCATACCCTGTTTGGTGCCGCTAAGCCCGGAGATTTCAAGATCCAGGATACCAATAGTGATGGAAAAATTACGGAGGCGGACCGTGTAGTAATGGGCAACAGGCAGCCAAAATGGCTATATGGCTTTAATTTAAGCGCAGGATACAAAGGCTTTGATATTGCCGCTTTATTTCAGGGAATTGGAAAGGCCGATGCCTTTATCTCCCGCCTAAACGGTCCTTTCCCAAGAGCTGGTTTGCGCAAAATATGGGAAGAACGCTGGACTCCGGAAAACCCAAGCACTACCATGCCAAGTCTGTGGTCTGACAGGAGCGGGTACAACGGTAAAACAGTAGAAAGCTTACCTTCTTCCTTTTGGGTACAGCACAGGGATTACCTGAGGTTAAAAAATATCCAGCTGGGTTATACTTTTGATAAAGCAAAACTTAAACGCTTACCTGTACAAAGCATTCGCTTGTACGCAAATGCACAAAATTTATGGACCAAAACTAAATTCAAAGATTTTGATCCCGAAAGACTGGACACAGAAGCCTACGTAACCACTTCACTGCCACAGGCAAAAGTAATTACAGCTGGTATCAACGTAATTTTTTAATCAAAGGCCATAGCTAAAACAATAATTTATACAGATGAAAACTCAATATTTTGCACTACTGCTCCTGGTAATTACTCTTAGTTCCTGCAAAAAGGACCTGTTGGAAAAACTGCCTCAGGATGCTCTATCGCCCGAAGTATTTTACAGTGACGCCGCCAGTTTAAGACCAGGTCTTTTTGGTGTGTATACTTCCCTTCGGGAAGGTGCTGTATTTGGCAACCCAATTGAACTGGAAGGCATCTCAGACAATGCCATTTTAAATACCCGCGCGGCAGAATTTATCAACTTCTCTAAAGGTACAGGAGGCACAGATAACCATGAAAAGCTATCTGAATATTACCTGTACAATTACCAGGTTATCCAGCGGGCAAATGCCTTACTTGACAACATTGAGGCGCCCGGAGATATGGTGATCGCAGAACGCAACACTATCCAATCAGAAGCAAGGGTTTTAAGGGCATTGGCCTACATGCGCCTAAGCTACCTTTATGGCCGGGTACCGCTGGTAACTACTTCCATTTCCCGCACCGAGGCTTTGTCTCTAAAACAGGCATCCCATGCAGAACTGGTTCGATTCATTACCACAGAACTTAAAGATGCCGGCGACAAGCTGGATACAAAACCGTATGCTGCCCAAAAAGGCAGGATTACCCGCCAGGCTGCGCTGGGTATGCGTGCCAAAGTTTTAATCTATGAAGCAAGGATGGGCAATGGCAGCTGGGCAGATGCGCTGGCCGCAATCACAGAAGTTAAAACCCTGGCGCTTAGCGCAGGGGCAAAATTGCTAACCACAGGCGACGGAACAAACGGACAAAACAATTATGCCGCATTGTTTTTAGAAGCCAATGAAGACAATGCCGAAATACTGTTCCAGGTTAAGTTTGATGCTACCGTTGGACAAGGGCAATCCTTAAACAACAATTACGCCCCCAACCAGGCCAACCAAACCGGAAGGATTTCTGTACACACCAATTTTACCACAGATTTTTATGGTACAGATGGACTGGCCATTACGGCAGCAGGTTCCGTTTACAATCCTGCGCAACCTTACGTAAACCGCGACCCACGTTTACTGGCCAGCGTTTATTTGCCAGGTTTATCTTACTTTTTTGGCACTTACACTGGTCATGCTGGTAATGCTTCTGTAGAAACCGATTTTGCGGTTAAGAAATATACCTATGCAGACCTGACCACAGTAGACAGGGGCCTGGATGTGATTGTGCTGCGTTATGCAGACGTACTCTTGATGCTTGCAGAAGCAGAAAACGAAGTAAACGGACCAACTACAACGGCCTACAATGCCATCAACGAAGTTAGGGCAAGGGTAAAAATGCCAAATGTTAGCCTAGGGCTACTGGCCCCGGCTTTTAAAGAAGAGGTACTTCATGAACGCAGGGTAGAACTTGGCTTTGAAGGTCAGCGCTGGTTTGATTTGGTTACACTGGGCATTGCAGATACCAGGATAAATGGTATCAAAGAGCTGGGCCGTAAGTTCATTCCGGCCAAACAGGAGCTCTTTCCAATTCCAAAAAGTGAAATAGATTTAAACAACAACTTAACACAAAACCCAGGATACTAACCTGGCGTAAGCAGGCTTTGCATAATCTTAACCTTTAAATAATGTGTTAAGATTATGTTTGCCCTGTTTACCTTAACGCTCCTTAACACCAATATTTAAGATGAAGAGAAGAGACTTTTTTAAGAACAGCAGTCTGATTGTTGCGGGAACAGCTTTGGCCCCAATTACGGCACTTGCTGCAGAAAATAATACTGAAGGCTTTGCAGGCAAAACAGCAAAAAACATCATTTTCCTGGTTAGTGACGGGATGAGTACCGGTACCTTAAACATGGCCAATCTTTACCTGCAACGCAGGGATGGAAAACAAAGCAACTGGATTTCCCTTTACCAGGAGCAAAAAGGAACAAGGGCATTAATGGATACTGCTTCTGCAAATGCATTGGTTACAGATTCTGCAGCCGCAAGTTCTGCCTGGGGCGGCGGGGTAAGGGTTAACAACGGATCTATTAACGTAGGTCCTGATGGTACCCAGCACAAACCTATTTTACAAAAATTTAAAGCAGCGGGCAAAGCAGTAGGCTGTGTAACCACAGTGCCCATTACGCATGCTACCCCTGCCGGTTTTTGTGTAAACTCTGATGCCCGCAGCGACCAGGCTGGCATCGCCCTTCAATACCTTGAGCTGCGTTTTGATGTCATGATGGGTGGAGGAACTGAGTTTTTTAGCGCAGAAAAAAGAAAAGACAAAAAAGATGTATTTGGTAGTTTTGTGCAAAAAGGTTATACCGTTTTAAGAAACGGTACTGATTTCAGAAAAAATATTCCCGCAGGCAAACCAGTACTGGGCGTATTTTACGAAGACGGTTTACCTTACAGTTTAGACCGCAATCAGAACGCCGGATTGATGAAAGATGTACCTTCACTGGCTGAAATGACAAGTACCGCTATTGGCTTAATGAAAAACAATAAAAATGGCTTTGTACTACAGGTAGAAGGTGGAAAAGTAGATTGGGCAGCCCATGCCAATGACATCGGCGGATTGATTAACGATCAGCTGGCTTTTGATGAGGCCGTAGGCGTAGCTTTAAAATTTGCAGATGAGCATAAAGATACCTTAGTTATCATCACTACAGATCATGGAAATGCCAATCCGGGTTTGTTCTCTGCCGGAGGCGATGTGAACGTTAATTTTGATAAGATCCAGGCTTTTACGCAGACCAATGACCGCATTCTGAATGGCATCAGCAAAACAGACTCGGCAAAGCAGGTCATTGAAAAAATTGAAGCCGGACAAAAAATCGTCATTACCAATCCCGAGGCAGAGGCTTTGCTGGCACATTACACAAACCTGGATGGTGATGGTTTGTATAACCCCCGGAAACTTCCTTTTAAACTGCTTGCAGAAATTCAATTTAAGCATACCTCTGTAGGCTGGGGCTCTATGGGGCACTCGGCAGATTACGTAGAATTGGCCATGTACGGACCGGGATCCGAACTGCTAAAACCCTTCGTTAAAAACACAGATCTTCATCACCTGATGCTTAAAGCAACGGGCGTATCAGCATAAAATACTAAAATGGTCGGACAGGCTTGCAACAGGCATGTCCTCCATTTCTGCATCATGAGGGATAATGTAATAATAACCGTTGATGCTCAAGCCCTCTTCCCCCCTTTTGATACTCAGCTTTAAAAAACCATTGTTAGCTGTAAAAGCCTTTTGCAGGCTTACCTGATCAAAAAGTGGGCTCTCGTTTGTAAACCTATCGTCTTCCAGGTCTGCTATACTATGCAATTCATCAAAACCTCCAGAACCACAAACAATAAAGGTAAGCGCCTTTCCGTCCTTATACTGCTTACTAAACCGCTGGTAATTGTGCACATGTCCGCTTAAAACCAGATCAGGCCTGATGCCTGTTTCTTCAAATACCCCTTCTAAAAATTCAATCATCGCCACACTAGAACCATGATTTACATCCGCAGAATAAGGCGCATGATGCAGACAAACAATTAATGCCTTTTCCGTTCTCAAGCCCGCTGCGGCTTTAAGTTCTGCTACAAACCAGGCACGCTGCTCTTCAGTAATGACCCCAAATTTTGGCACATTGCTGTGTAAACCAATAATAGTAGCTACGGGCGTTTCCAATGTCCAGTAAATATTGGGCTGTATCATACTATTTCTGGCAGATCCGGAGCTAAAAGATACCGGACGCGATTCCGTGTCACAAAACACGGTCTTAAAAGCATCCAGGCTTTGGTAAGGTTCCTGGCATAGTAAGTTTACATCACTGTCATGATTTCCCGCAATGGCAAATATAGGCCCCGGATAGTTTTTATAAGGTGTAAAGAACTGTTTTGCATATTGGCTTGCCTCGCCGTGGTGGTAAACTAGATCTCCCAGGTGATATAAAAACTGTGGCTGTGCTTCCAGATCCGGGCAGTTTCTGTACTGCCTTGTCATTTCTTCACTCACCAAACGCTGAAATGAAGGATTAAGCAGGCCCCCGGTATCTCCAACCAGGTGAAAAACCAATTGCGTATCGCTTACTATTGGTTTTATTTTTTCCAGGGATAAACGATAAGGGTACTGACCAGAAGGTTGCGGCAAAGGCAGAAATTTATAATTGTCGTCTGGCTGATTCTTTTTAATTACGGGCGTACTAAACTTCATAACGCAGGTAAAGGTAAGCCCATCGGGTGAAAAAAATGCTAACAATACATTACCAATTGGTGATATGATGTATAGATTACATTGCGTTAAGCCTGTTGTCTGGCAAGGCTATGCCTAATTGTAACTATCATATACTATTATTTTCTTAACCCACTATACAAATTGCACTAAAGCCCTACAAACAGCCTTTAATAGCAAATATGCAGGGTAATCTATCTCTCTATTTAATATAATTATTTAGGTAATATAATTTTTTGCAACAATTAACTTGACACTCTCAATTAGAGTATTTATATTTGGTCAACCTAAATTTAATTCTCTCCTTTAATGAAGCCAAATATTACCTTACATTTCAATGCCCTTAACAGCCAAACGCTAGATCATTCCAAGAGGAATGCTTCTGAAGTTTCCATGCCCTTTGGCGAAACCACGCTCATTGCCATTGCCGAAGGAGTGGTTATCCACCAAACCTTCAGTTCTTACCTGTGCTTTATCGATATTCTTGAATATTCTCTGGACCGCCCCCTAAAGCTAAATTATTCTATGGCCAATACGGCCAACATGCTGCTCATCAACTTCAATTCTATTAGCAAATGCAGAGATGAGTCTAAAACGCTGCTTTTCGAAGTTGAAGAACCTAGCTGCTGTATGCTCCTCCAGCAACAAGGAGACTATATAGCTGATTATGAAGCCGGTAGTCACAAAATTATTTTACTCACCATTAGGCAAGACTGGCTTTCCAGCAAAACAACAAACTTCCCACTCTTTACGCCTTTAATTTCCCCTACCCAAGCCGTATCTACCCCATTAGCTCAGCTACCTAAATGTCCTTTAACTACTGAAATACAGGCACCCATAAACTTCATTAAAAACCCTAAAAACCATTCAGAAAACCGGCAAGAAAACGCCATCTATGCTTCGTTATTTGATTTATTAAGTGGATATCATAACCTGCTAACCAAAAAGCAATATTCAAAAAGCGTAGTACACAAACAAATAAAAGCTGCCTTTCAAAAACTACTGGATGAAAACTTTAGTACTGAACTTGTTGATGATAAAAGCTTTTTCACCAACCAACTCCGCATTTCAGAGACAGAGTTAAATAAGTTTTGTAAAGAAGTGTTAAAAACACCCCTGCACCGCTATGTTATAGACTATCGCCTGCTCCGTGCATTCAAACTCGTCATCTTCTCTGATAAAAAAATCAATGTCATTGCCAAAGAAGTAGGCTACTCAGATCCCCACTTTTTTAGCCGCGCATTTAAGAAAAAACATAACATCACACCAGAAGAATTGCGGAATTTTTGGAAAGGCTCCAGAAAACCACTCAGCTCATAGCAAAATATACTTAGCAAAATAAGCCAAATTAATTTGGTGGACTATATTCCATATAAATCTATAACTGACTATAAAACTATCCAGAATAATCTATTTTATTTGATTTATTATGAATATAAATTAGTCTTTTTAAAGCACTTACAACATAAGCAAAAGAATTAGTAACCAAATGTACCCCCCATGAACGTTATTTACGATACAGCTCATAAAACAGAAGTCATTTTAAGGTATCTTGTGCCAGCGCTAGGATGCCTTGGCAAGCTCGAAAATGATAAACTTGCCGATCTGGTAAACCGATGCAGGTTTCATTCTGTTTTAAAAAATCAAATCTTAGAAAGCCCCGGCCCCCGCCAAGAAGGCTACCTCTGGTTTACCATTCAATCTTTCTGTCAAAGCTACAACTACAACCATTTAGAAGGCAATAAGAGCGGAACCCGGATTTGGCAAAAAAGAGAATTTATCTTTTATGACTGGAGCCTTTTAGATGGCGAGCTGCGGGGCGATAGTTTACAGATCTTAGAAAGTGGCGACATCATTTCTATCAGTTATCAAAACGTGATAGAACTTATGGATAAGTATGATGACATTAGAGAAGCCATAAAAGACTTATCCAGAAAAAACGCGGCCTATTATCACCATAGAAATCTCTTGCTAAACCTCCCCCCGGCCTTAAGGGTTAAGCAGTTTAGAGAAGAAAACCGGGCTTTTGTAAATTGTTTTAACCAGGAAATCCAGGCTATGCATGTTAATCTATCGGTTAGGGCTTATTACAATCAGCTTAAAAAATTACAAGCCAATACAGTAGCAGGTTAAGCCTTTATGGAAACAACAGCAACAAATTCGTCTTTAGATCAGCTCTCAAAGAAAATCCTTCAATACATGGTAGATGTTATTTCCTATGTTTTTGTAGGCTTATTTTTATATACCGCTATAGATAAGCTTTCGGAGATCAGGCTCTTTACCCAGTTTATCAGTAAGCTTTATGTATTGCAGGCTGCCGGGGCCTACCTGGCCTGGGCCATCCCTATCATAGAAATCATCATTTGTGGCTTGCTGCTAATACCAGCTACTAAGACCTGGGGCCTAAAAGCCACTGCCTGGTTAATTCTTGTATTTACCGGCTACCTCGTTTTTATAAAATACAACATGCCTGTTCCCCCATGCAGTTGCGGAGGGGTATTGAGCAACTTATCCTGGAATGAGCATATCATGTTCAATGTAAACTTAATTGTTATTGCGTATGCGGGCATTGTCCTTTCTGGCATCGTTAAACATAAAAACCACAATTAAACAGGCATTCAGCTAATTCTGTCATACAATTCGGCACTTGTGCATAACTTCTTTCGGCACATGTGCCTGTAAAAAGCTGGCATATGTGCCTAACACTTGCGTCTCTTTTCTGCTGACATTTGGTTTAACAAAACGATAGCAACCTAAAACTAAAAGTACCGATGTTATGAAAAGAACGGAGATGCAATTGAACACAGAAAAAGCCAAGTCATTTCAATTTAACAAGCAAATGTTTATTGATGCTATTGCCGCACTTTTTGTTCTATTGTTTTTATATACTGCTACCAGTAAACTGGCAGAGTATGATAAATCACTACTGCAAATGTCTAAATCTCCAATCATTACAGATTATGCTTACTTTTTGGTATGGCTGGTACCCGCTGTAGAAATTATCATTGCCATTCTATTGATGATGCCACGTACAATAATGATAGGCTTATATGGCGCCTTTAGCATGATGACCTTATTTACCGCTTATATCATTGCCATTCTAAACTTTAGTGACACCATCCCCTGTAGCTGTGGCGGTGTATTAGCCGCTATGGACTGGAACCAACACCTTATTTTCAATATTGTATTTATGATCCTGGCTATTGCAGGAATCATTTTACAGGCAAAAGTTGAGGAGGGTAAAAAGACGAAAGACAATAGTCTTTACATATAATGACATAAAAGGAATACCCGAGAGGTATTCCATAAAAATATTCTTTGGCC